>SLMF01000284.1 GCA_007133715.1 Planctomycetaceae bacterium | reverse complement strand
GTCTGGCGGAAAACAATGGATCGCCCGCTATCAGGCCGATGCCGTGGCCCACTCGGGGATCCCCAATCTGAAAGTCGGCTTCAACAAAGTCTTCGGCTACTACATCGAAGTGACGAACACCCATCGGGATCGGGTTCCCGCGAACTTTATCCGTAAACAGACGCTGAAGAACGCCGAGCGCTACATCACCCCCGAGTTGAAGGAATACGAAGAGCAGGTACTGACGGCCGACGAGAAGGCCCAGGAACTCGAGTACGAATTGTTCCTGGAACTGCGGGATGTGGTCGCGGCCGCCGCCCGGCGATTGCAGGCCACGGCCGACGTCCTGGCCCAACTGGATGTCTTAGCCGGCTTAGCGGAACTGGCCCGCCATCGAGGATATTGCCGACCCCAGATCGTGGAGGAACCGGTCCTGAACATCGTGGAGGGACGCCACCCGGTTCTGGACGTCACCGAGCCGGAGGGAACTTTCGTCCCCAACGACACCGAGGCGGGCAGCGAACAGGGGACGATCCTGTTGATCACCGGGCCGAACATGGCTGGCAAGAGCACCTATATTCGTCAAGTTGCCTTGTTGACGCTGATGGCCCAGATGGGATCGTTCGTACCGGCTCGGAAAGCGACGATCGGGATCGCGGACCGGATCTTCGCGCGGGTCGGGGCCAGCGACGAATTGGCTCGCGGCCAGAGTACGTTCATGGTCGAAATGACCGAAACCGCCCGAATCCTCAATACGGCGACCGACCGCAGTCTGGTTATTTTGGATGAAATCGGCCGCGGAACCAGTACCTACGATGGTGTCTCGCTGGCTTGGGCGATCATCGAGCATATCCATGACCAGCTGGGCTGCCGTACGCTGTTCGCCACCCACTACCACGAGTTGACGGACTTGGAGAGTTCGTTGCCCGGTGTGCGGAACCTGAACGTGGCGGTCAAAGAATGGGAAGAGAACATCGCCTTCCTGCACAAGATCGTGGCGGGTGCAGCGGACAAGAGCTACGGCATCCATGTCGCTCGACTGGCCGGCGTGCCGCCGGAAGTCAACGAGCGGGCCAAGCAGATCCTGGCTCAACTCGAATCCGAGCACTTGGATCGGGACGGGCGGCCGAAGATCGCGAGCCGACCGCGCCGGCGCCGTGGCGGCGACATTCAACTGACCCTTTTCGGCCCCGCGGAACACCCTCTTCTGGACGAAATTCGTAAAGTCGACTTGACCGACAGAACCCCTTTGCAGGCCTTCGAATTGGTCCGACAGTGGAAGAAACAGCTGGACCAACACACGTAGTCCGCCAATTTCTTGGTTGAATTTGGGGCGGAGTCGTATAATGCGAGAAGAGAACCTTGGAAACGGCCCGCAGTTTGCCCGTATCCGTTGAGGGTGTTTCCTTCCTGCGGGCGAGTTTGTGGGGCCTGAAAGGAGCATAGCCATGAAGTGGATCGCTCTTCTCGTCGGCTGGTTGATATTGAGTACCACCCTGGTGGCGGGCAGTCAGGCCTCGCCGTTTGAAACGCCGGATTCCCAGACGGGTATGCCGGGACCGGACATTCAGGAGCAACGCGACTGGTTGCGCGAGCAGCTGGTGTTGGGGGTGAGTGCTCCTCGGCAGATCCGGCGTTTGCAGGCCCATGTCGATCAGATGCCACCTCAGCAGATCGAGTTACTGACGCGGATCACATTGGCCCAGCAAATACCGGAGGAGGCGGTGGGGGTGCGCCGCGCGCGGTTGGAAGCCCAGCGAGCCCGCTGGCTGAGGGGGTTGCTGGAGGAAGACTTGTGGTGGCGGCGTCCGGCAATCGGCTACCTGCCGGTGATCACCTGGTTGCCCCAGGGGACGTCGCTGGGCGCGGGGGCCGTGGTTTCGCCGGATGGACGTTATGTCCGGGTCAGTCCGTCGCCCATGTTCTCGCGGATCGGTCCGGTTTACACCTACAATCTGCAGACGGGAGAGACGCGACCGTGGCCCTACCCGTCGGAGCAGTCGGCCAGTCCCGATTCGTCGCCGAGCGGTACGGCGGTCCGTCAACCGCATGGCTACCCGCAGGCGGGCGGGCATCGCGAGGGGGTCTGGCCGTCGCAGGCCAACCAACCCCGCTCGATGCCGTTAGGATACCCCCAAGTGGGAGGCGGGTATCGCGACGGGATTATTCCTCAGCACCATAACCCGCCACGGGCTCCATACGAGCCGCCCGAGGTATGGCATGACGGAGTGCGTAGCCGCATTGGGCCTCGCCCCGGTAGCCCGTAGCGTCTGGTGGCGGCACCCACCGATCTCGTGCATTGTCCAGGCCAAAAATGCGGGCAGCCGAACTGGTGGGGCGGGACGGAAAAATGCGTCCCGCCCGCTCGCCTTCCGCTGCCCCGCTCGTTATGCTGTAGGCCCGGTAACTGCAACGTAATCCGCGCCCTCTGGTTTGGTGAACATGCGTATTCTGGCCCTGGAGACATCGGTTCGCGACGCCTCGGTTGCGCTCTTGGAACAAGATCGGCTGGTGTCGCAGCGGATCCTGGCCGCGCAGCAGCGGACGGCGAGTGCCTTGGTGCCGTTGATAGCCGAGCAATTGCGAGCGGCGGGATGGCGAGCGGACCAGCTGGAATTGGTGGTTGTGTCGCAAGGCCCCGGCTCGTTCACCGGGTTGCGGGTGGGCGTAACGGCTGCCAAGACCTTGGCCTATGCGACGCGGGCGGCGGTGGTGGGCGTCCCGACGCTGGACGTGATCGCGGCTCAGGTGGACGGCCAGGTGCCTCGTTTGGACGTGGTCATGAACGCCCAGCGGCAGCAGGTTTTCGTTGCGTGTTACGGGAGTCAGGGTGCCGGTCGGGAGCCGCTTGGTTCCACGCGGATCCTGGACAATCAGGTTTGGCTGGACACGTTGGCGAACAGGACCCCTCTTGGTGAGGGAGTCGAGGTTACGCCAGCGGAGATGGTGACGGGGCCGGCCCTGCACCGTTTGCGTGAACAGATTCCCGCCGTTGTGCGGATAGCGTCGCCGGAGCAGTGGTCGCCGCGTGCGGTCACGCTGGGTCGCCTCGGGTACCAGGCATACCGGTCGGGTCGGCGCGACGATTTGTGGAAGCTGGTACCGCAGTATTATCGGCTCAGTGCCGCGGAAGAAGTTTGGGACACACAAGGAAAGGAGCGAGGGGAATGAACCCACCGGTTCAAGTCGGGATTGTGATGGGCAGCGACAGCGACTGGCCCAAGATCAAGAAGGTGGCCGCCGCTTTGGAGGAATTCGGGGTGGGCTATGAGGTCCGGGTGATGAGTGCGCACCGCACGCCGGGCGTGGTTGCCGAGTACGCGACCGGGGCTCGGGAGCGGGGGTTGCGGGTGCTGATTGCCGCGGCGGGTGGCGCCGCTCATCTGGCGGGTGTCGTGGCAGCTCACACCACCCTGCCGGTGATTGGTTTACCGGTACCGACTCCCGAGTTAGGAGGTTTGGATTCGTTGCTCTCGACGGTCCAGATGCCGGGCGATGTTCCTGTGGCCAGTATGGCGGTGGGCATGGGCGGTCCTCGGAATGCGGGTTTGTTTGCCGTCCAGATTTTGTCGACGGCCGACCCGGAACTTGAGCAGCGGTTCGCGGAGTTCAAGCGGGGTCTGACCGCCGCGATTGCCGCCAAGGATGCCCGCCTGCAGGCAACCCTGGCCGGGGACTGAGCTGATGACGTCCACCGAGTTGTCGAGTCCGGAGCCGCTGCCGACGTTGCGTTGGGTCGGGGACACGGACGGTCATTTGCTGTTGATCGACCAGACGCGTTTGCCTCAGGAGTGCTGCGAGGTTGCCTGCCGGAACGTGGAAGCGGTCTGGGAGGCGATCCGTTCGTTGCGGGTACGGGGGGCACCGGCGATCGGGATCGCCGCGGCCTATGGCGTTTGTTTGGGCATGCAGGATGGTTCCGAGCGGAGTGTCGAGCATTTCTTTGCCCGCTTGCATCAGGTGACGGAATTTTTGGCGGGCAGCCGTCCGACCGCGGTGAATTTGTTCCGCGCCCTGAACCGGATGTCCGCCTGCGCTGCGGAGCGGCGAGCGGATCAAACACCGCCGGAGATCCGCCAAGCCTTGTGGGAGGAAGCGCGAGCGATCCACGAGGAGGACCGGGCGATGTGCCGGGCCATCGGCCGTCATGGCGCCGAGCTTTTGACGGACGGTATGGGCGTGTTGACTCACTGCAATGCAGGGGGGTTGGCCACATCCGAATACGGTACGGCCTTGGCCGTATTCTACGCGGCGCAGGAGCAGGGCAAGCGGTTGCACGTCTTTGTGGACGAAACCCGCCCCCTGCTGCAAGGCGCTCGCCTGACCGCCTGGGAACTGGCCCAACACCAGATCCCCGCCACGTTGATCTGCGATTCGATGGCAGCTCAGGTCATGCGCGAGGGGCGGGTCCAAGCGGTTGTAACCGGAGCGGATCGGATCGCGGCCAATGGCGACACGGCCAACAAGATCGGCACCTATGGCTTGGCCATTCTGGCCCACGCGCACGGGATCCCGTTCTATGTCGCGGCTCCCAGTACCACCTTCGATCTCGAGTTGAACCACGGCGATCAGATCCCGATCGAACAGCGGGGAGCGGCGGAAGTGACGGAGGTGT
>SLMF01000161.1 GCA_007133715.1 Planctomycetaceae bacterium | reverse complement strand
TCGGACGGGTCGGACGGATCGGACGGATCGGACGGATCGGACGGATCGGACGGATCGGACGGATCGGACGGGTCGGACGGATCGGTCGGATCGGACGGGTCGGTCGGGTCGGTCGGGTCGGACGGGTCGGACGGGTCGGATGGGTCGGATGGGTCGGATGGGTCGGATGGGTCGGACGTGTCGGACGTGTCCAACACGTCTCGGACGGCCTGCTTAGAACTGCATGCCGATTTGGTAGGTGAGCCATGCGCCGGCGTAGGCCAGGACGGTCATGTAGGTGAACGTCAGCAACGGCCAGCGCCAGGAGCCTGTTTCGTGGCGCATGATGGCCAGGGTGGCGGCGCATTGGGCACAGAGGGCGAAAAAGACCATCAGGGACAGGGCCACCGGGATGTTGAAGACTCTCCGGTCGGTGCCCGGCCAGGTGGCTGCACGAAGCGTCTCGCGGAGCGAATCGGATTTCTCGTCTTGGCCTTCGCCCAAGTGGTAGATCACGCCCAGGGTGCTGACGACGACTTCCCGGGCGGGAAACGAGGCGATCACGGCGCAACCGATCCGCCAATCCCAACCCAGCGGTTCGACCGCCGGTGCGATCCAATGCCCGGCGCGGGCCAGGTAACTGTGCTCCATGTAGGCGCCCGCCACGTGGCGCGAGATGGTTGCTTTCAATTCGGTTTGTTCCTGTTCCAGCTGGGCCCACGCAGCCGGGTCCGCCGCTGGCGGACGTTCGTCGTTCTGGGCCAGTTCGGCGGCTCGCTGTTGCAAGGCCTCGATCTGCGGGGCGTAGGCAGCCCGCACTTCCGCTTCGACCGCCGGGTCGCGGGGGAAATAGGCGGCGGCCCAAACCAGGACCGAGACGATAACGATCAGCGTGCCCGCACCGCGGAGGAAAGACCACCCGTTCTCGCTGACTCGCCGCACGATGGTACCCGGCGAAGGCCATTTGTAAGGGGGCAGTTCCATCACGAACGGCGGGGTCTCCCCCCGCAACAGCGTGCGTTTGAGAATGAAAGCGGCGACCACCGCCACCACCAGGCCCAGCACGTACAAGCCCAACAGCGTCAGGCCTTGCAGCCCGATCCAGCCGCCCAGCAGGCGACGGGAGGGAATGAACGCCGCAATCAACAGCGTGTAAACCGGTAACCGGGCACCGCAGGTCATTAAGGGCGCGATCAGCATCGTGGTCAGCCGGTCGCGACGGTCCTCGATCACTCGCGTGGCCATGATTCCGGGGATCGCGCAGGCAAACGACGAGAGCAGCGGGATGAACGACTTGCCGCTCAACCCGATCCGCGACATCAGCCGGTCCATCAGGTACGCGGCCCGGGCCATGTAGCCGCAATCTTCCAGCATGGCGATGAACAGGAACAGGATCAGGATTTGCGGCAGGAAGACCAGCACGGCCCCTACGCCGGCCAGCACTCCGTCCTGTAGCAGCGAGCGGAGCACGCCTTCCGGCACCACGTGATCCAGTCGCTCGCCCAGCCAGCCGATGCTGTCTTCGATGCCTTCCATCAAGGGTTCGGCCCCGGTAAAGATAGCTTGGAACACCAGGGTCATCAGCAGGGCGAAGATGATCGCCCCCCAGAAGCGGTGCATCAGGATCCCATCCAGGCGATCCCCCCCGCTGGTGGATTGGTTTTCTGAGGTTTTGAGCAGGCCGTCCAAGGTGCGCGCGGCCCAATCGTAACGCGCCATCGTCTCGACGGCCGGCACCGGATATCCGGCTTCGGCCAAACGCGTGCGAGCTTGCCGCACCTGCTGCATCACTTCGTCATCCAGGCCCGGCAAACCGGCTTGTTCTAACCAGCCGCCGCTGTCCAGCAGCAACCGCTCGATCAGATAGCGTGGCAAGCGTTCGTTGGCGGTCGGTTCCAGCGCGGCCTGCAAATCGGCCACCTCGCGGCGAAAGGCCTCGGGAAAGGGGCTTTCTCTCCCCCGTGCCGGTTGCTCGACCGCTTGTTGAATCGTCTGCCGCAGCGTCTCGAGCCCGATTTTGCGATGCGCCTGCATGGCCACCACCGGCACGCCCAGCCGTCTGCTCAGGCCGGCCACGTCCACCGAGGTCCCTTGCGCCTGGGCCAAATCCATCTTGTTCAAGACCAGCACGGTAGGTCGCCCCAATTCGAGTACCTGGCTGAACAGATACAGATTCTGTTCCAGGCGGCTGGCATCGAGCACGCAGACCACCACATCGGGTTCCGGTTCCTCGGCCAAACGTCCCAAGAGCGCATCGACGGTGACCATTTCGTCGGGTGAGCGCGGAGCCAGACTGTAGGTTCCGGGCAGATCGACCAAGTCGAACGTTTGCCCGGCGATTGCGAATTGGCCGATTTTTTTTTCGACCGTGGCCCCCGGGTAATTCCCCACATGTTGGCGGACGCCGGCCAGGCTATTGAACAGAGTGGACTTGCCCGTATTGGGATTTCCGATCAGGGCGACGGTGATTGGCGAGGCGGGATCCTTGTTGGCGAGCATAGGTGCAGACAGGGGGGCACGGGCAACCGCGGCCTAAGGTGTTTTGAAGCGAGGATATTTCGGCGTGCGTTGATTCAGAGCGCGGCGGCGGGTCGGACCAGGACATCCAAGCCGGCCGTTTGCCGAAAACACAATTTTTGCCCCCCCATACGAAGAACACACGGGCTGCCCGCACGCACCATCTGAATTTGGGTACCGTGGCGAAGGCCGAGTTCTGCCAAGCGATGAGCCTGGTTCGGATCGCCGACGATTGCTCCGATCTGGGCCCTTTGTCCGGGAGTCAAGCAGCGGAGGGGGATCAAATCATGCACAGGATATCCACCCGAGGAATCGAGGAAGCTTGTTGAAAGTGAGACTGTATCTCAGTACGATCCTTATCTTATCGCGTGTCCGGCCCGTTGGCAACAACGGGCACCGGGATTTTTCCGGGTTTCTTGAGCGAAACGTCTGGAATAGTTGGAATGGTTTTTTATGGAATACCATTTGAGGGTGGTCGGTTTAACATTCAGTTAAAGTTGCCTTCCCCAGGGGTACGGTGGGGATGTTTGCTGGTTGTCAAACCTGATTCCCCCGGCACGGGGCCGGGTGGGGATATCTCTGGAATTCCGGTGGCGATGGCCGGGACGGATGTCAGACGGGTAGAGACAGGCGACTGATTTTGGTTCAGAATGGGGAAGACGTTTTGGGTACGAGTTGTTGGGTAACCAGGAAATGGGGCAACGGCATGGCAAAATATCTGCTGGGAATCGACAATGGCAGCACGGTCGCCAAGGCGGCCATTTTTACGGCCGAGGGCCAGGAGGTGGCTGTCTCCGGTCGCAAGGTGGACTTACTTTCCCCGCAGCCGGGTTATAGCGAAGCGGATATGGAGGCGTTGTGGCAGTTGACGGCGGACGCGATTGGCGAGGCGCTCTCGCAGAGCGGTCTGGCGGCGGGTGACATTGGCGGGGTGGCCTGCACGGGGCATGGCAACGGGTTGTACTTGGTGGACTCGCAGTGTCGGCCGGTTCGTCCGGCGGTGCGGGGACCCGATATGCGGGCTCGGGCGTACATCGACCGTTGGTTGGCGGAGGGCGTGGACGATGTGGTGCGACCGAGGACGATGCAGGCCTTATGGCCGGGTCAGCCGAACGCCCTGCTGGCCTGGATGCGGGACCACGAACCGGAATCGCTGGAGCGAGCGGCGGCGGCGTTGACCTGTACGGACTACATTCGCGGGCGGCTGACGGGTGCTTTGCACACGGAAGTGACGAATATGTCGGGCACCAGTTTGTTGAATGTGGGGACCGGCCAGTACGATCCGGAGGTGTTTGCGGCGTTTGGGATCAGTGAGATGCAGCGTTTACTGCCTCCTTTGTGCCGTCCGGAGACGATCTGCGGTCAAGTGACGCCGGAGGCGGCGGAGGCCACGGGCTTGGCGGTGGGCACGCCGGTGGCGGGCGGGATGTTCGATATCGACGCCTGCGGGTTGGCTTCGGGGCTGGTCGACGAGAGCCAGTTGTGCATGATCGCCGGGACTTGGGGGAACAACCAGTACATTTCGCGTCAGCCGGTGGTGGATCCGGATGTGTTCATGAGCACGTGTTACGCGATGGAGGGATATTATTTGATGCTGGAGGGCAGCGCGACGTCGGCCAGCAATCTCGAGTGGTTTGTGACGGAGTTGATGCCTGCGGAGCGGTCGTTGGAGGGAGCTTGCCGTTTTTCGATCTTCGATTTGTGCAATCGCTTGGTGGGCGAGACGCGTGCGGAGGAGGCGGGGATCGTGTTTTTGCCGTTCCTGTACGGTGCGAATGTCAGCTTGGACGGCAAAGCGGCCTTTTTCGGGTTGGACGGTTGGCAATCGCGCGGCCATGTATTGCGCGCGGTGTACGAGGGCGTGATCTTTTCGCATCACTGGCACCTGGATCGTCTGATGCGTTTCCGCGGTCGTCCGGAACGGATTCGTTTATCGGGGGGTGCAGCGCGGAGCGAGGTTTGGCTGCAGATGTTTGCCGACATCCTGCAGTTGCCGGTCGAGGTGCCGGAGGGGAGCGAGTTAGGGGCGTTGGGTGCGGCGATTGGGGCGGCCGTCGCGATCGGCTTGTACGACAGCTATCCGGCCGCTTGTGAAGCG
>SLMF01000611.1 GCA_007133715.1 Planctomycetaceae bacterium | reverse complement strand
CGGAAAGAACTGCGGCGGGAACACCGCGAATTGAAATATCAGTTCCGCGAAGCGGCCGAGAACCTCCGCAAACTGCTCCGCCAACGCCGGGATCTGCTGAATCAAGCCGGGGTGGAAGATGATGCCGCACTCCGCAAGCTGGCCAACCGCCAGCAGCGAATCGAAGAACTCACCGCCCGCGTCCAGGAACTGAACCAGCGAATCAAACTGGCCATCGGCAGCCAGTGCCCCGAGGCTGCCGTGGCCGACGCTTTGGATACCCATGGCGCCGATCGGCTGGAACCCTACTGGGAACGGTTGCTCGCCCGCCTGCAGGATGCCCAGTCGCGGTTGACGCAGCTGCACGAACGGCGGGGCGAAATGGTCCAGGAAATGAAGTCCCTGTCCGATGACCGCCGTCTGGATGACGCCAAACTGAAACGAGCTTGTGTGGAAGAACGCATCCAACGAGCCGTCCATCGCTGGAGACTCCTGGGGACCACCAGCTTGCTGCTGGAATCGATCCGCCAGATCTACGAGACCGAACGCCAGCCGGAAACGCTGGCCGAAGCCTCGACCTACCTGCTCCGCCTGACCGACGGTCGCTACGAACGGATCTGGACGCCGTTGAGCGAGGACATTCTGCGCGTCGACACCCAGTCGGGCGAATCCCTGCCGCTGGATGTGCTCAGCCAAGGCACGCGGGAAGCCGTGTTCCTGAGCCTCCGGCTGGCACTGGCCGCCGCCTACGCCCGCCGCGGAGCCCTGTTGCCCCTGGTGCTGGACGACGTGCTGGTCAATCTGGACGTGCGACGTTCCCGCCTGGCCGCCGAAGTCCTCCGCGATTTCGCCAATCAGGGGCACCAGCTGCTGCTGTTCACCTGCCACCACCATATCCTGCGGATCTTCCAAACGGCGGGCGTCGAGGTGCGTGCGCTGCCGATCCGACCCGGACTGGACGCGGCCGATTGGGACGACGAACAGACAATCCTGGCCGAACAGGAACCGGACGAAGAAATCCCCGCCACGGACTCCGCGGAAATACTGCCCGAGATCCGCGAGCAACCGCACCCGGCGGCCGAAACCGACGCGGAAGACGTCCCGCAAGAGGAGGACGCCAGCGAAGAGGAGGACGCCAGCGAAGAGGAGGACTTTCCGGAAGAGGAGGACCCGACGGACGACCAGCTGGAGGAGGACGCAGATTTTCAGAGGGACGCCCCGTTTCTCGAACACGATCCGCAGCCTGCGGAACCGGCCGACGAACGAGCGGAAGAGGGCAGAGACAACCGCCCGGGCGCCAACGAGGCTGCCGTCGAGTTGGACGAAGCGGCCTACGGATTGTGGGATGAACTGGACGAAGCGGCTCGCCTCGAGGAAGAGCGGGCCGCTCTGGCCGGCCTGCACCACCAACCCAGCGGCATGTTTCGAAACGGACTGTGGTGGGAAAACGAAGAAGCTTGAGCCGGTTCGCGGAACGTGTCCGTCAGCAGGCTGAGCCCGCTCTGTCAGCTCCGAGGCCGGTTGGGCATCCGACAATACCCGCAAATCCGCATCGGCCGCCACTCGCAGGTCTCCTCCAACACACCTTGCCACGCGGCGTAGTCTTTTTCTCTCTCACACCGCCCTCACCCTCAGCTGGGGCGGTGTGAAGGAGACAAAATGCTGGTGTGGTTGGTACCGTTTTTTAAAGTTCGGCCGGCTGTATTCTGGGTGGTATTCCCCAAGAAGAGTGAAGCATCCTGGAGTTTTTCGCTTAAGGGTAAGAAGAGTTACAGCAATTCTTTCCCCAAGGAGACTCCAGGATGCAAGTTCAAACGATCTTAAGTTTCGTGGAACCTGTCAAGTCCTTTGTTTATCGTCGTGTAAGCTGGGCGGACGTATCGTTGGTTTTTGTCGCGTTGGGCCAAGCGGTTGAGTTGGCAGGAAGTCGCGGACATTTTCCAGACGAGTTGGGACACGGTGTATTGTTGCGTGCAGTACGCGGTCGAGTGGGGCATTGCTCATCGGGATTTACGGGGCGTGGAAGCGATTGGGATCGACGAGCTGCAGTACCGTCAGGGTCATCGATATTTGATGTTGGAGTTGCTCCGTTACAAACTGAGGACGGTTCGAGGCTCGCGGCGAGATTTCCGCGGGCGCCGTGGAGGGCCTGAACCTGAAAGCAAAACTGACCATGAGAAAACCCTCCGGATTTCGCACCAACCAAGGCATCGAAACTGCGTTATATCATCAACTTGGCCATCTTCCTGAGCCCGAATTCACCCACGCATTCTGGTGACGAGGCAGATTGCGATTGTAGTTGCAAGTGCAGATGGCCGGCCGCGGTCCGCGTGAGAAGGGTCTGGTTGAAAGCCTTGCAGAGCAAGCAATTACGTACAACGCGACCGGCTCGGGTCCGTTTCCGAAGGGTTGCAATCTCACGGGTCGCGGGTTAAAACTCGGTTCCGTGGCGTTTTGACAAACGCGGAGTCCACGGTCATGTGCAATCGAGACCGGTCGCAGCCGCTTTTTGGTTGGTCCCGGCGTCGTTGGAAAGACGGGTACCACGAGCGAGAGGGGGCGTGCGGAGCCGAGGGGGAGGTTATTCGTCCATGCGTACACGAATCGTGATACTGCCTTTACTGGTGTTGTTTTTCGGTTTGCCGGCGGTGGCGGGTGAGTTTTTTGTTTCGCCGGACGGCGATGACGGCCATGCCGGTTCGCGTGAGTCGCCTTTTCAGACGCTTGAACGGGCGCGGGACGCCGTGCGGGAGCGGCGCGAGACCCAGGGCCTGGGCGAAGCGGGGCTGGCCGTCATTTTGCGGGCAGGCCGATATTTCCGGGACACAACCTTCGCCTTGGACGCGGCGGATTCGGGCGAGTGTGGCCGGCCCGTGGTGTACAAGGCGGCGGATGGCGAGGCGGTGTATCTGGACGGGGGCCGCGTCCTGGAGCCGGGCATCTTCGAACCCGTGATGGACGCGGCGGTCCTCGGGCGACTGCTGGAAACCGTGCGCGGCAGGGTGCTGCAAGCCGATTTGGGCGCCGTGGGGATCGATGAGTACGGCGTTTTCGGACCGCGGGGATGGGGCCGCGCCAATATCCCGGCACCTGCGGAACTATTCATCGACGGCATTCCGCAAACCGTGGCCCGCTGGCCAAACCACGATCCTATTCCGCTCGGAACCGTGTTCGCAGGCGGCCAGCACGAAACGGACCAGCCGGGGGTCTTCGAGTACAACACCGACCGGGCCGAGCGTTGGACCGCGGCCGAAGACCTCTATATTTCCGGCTTGTTCGGCGTGACCTGGGCGCACGATACGGTGGGCATTGCCGAAATCGATGTGGAAGCGGGCACGTTTACGACGAAGCAGCCGCATTCGTATGGATTTCGTCAACCCGGTTTTCCAGGCCGATTCACGACCCAATACCATGCGGTGAACCTGCTGGAGGAGATCGAGCAGCCCGGTGAATACTACATTGACCGCAGCGCGGGCATGCTGTACTTCCTGCCGCCGCATCCTCTCGACCATTCCCTGATTCAGCTCTCCCAATTGGGCACGCCCTTCGTGCGAATCGAGAACGCCTCGCACGTCCACTTCCAGGGTTTGACCATCGAGAACGGCCGTGACATGGGCATCGTCGTTTCCGGCGGCGCCAGCAACCGGATCATCGGCTGCACCGTCCGGGCCCTGGGGCGAAGAGCCATCGTGATCAACGGCGGTGAAGACCATGGCGTGATCGGCTGCGACATCTATCACGTGGGGCAGGGCGGTGTGTCCCTCGGCGGCGGCGACCGCGCCCGCCTGACTCCGGCGGGCCATTTCGTGCGCAATTGCGACATCCACCGCTACAACCGCTGGATCCAGCAATACAACCCGGCGGTCACCGTTAGCGGCGTGGGCAACCGCGTCGAGCATACCCACATGCATCGTGCGCAGCATCAGGCGATCACGTTCGGCGGCAACGAACACGCATTCACGTTCAACGAGATCCACCACGTGCTGAAGAACATCTCGGATATGGGCTCGATCTACGTAGGCCGGAACCCCACGTTCGCGGGTAACGTCATCCGTCACAACTTCTTTCATCACCTTTTCATGCAACACGAAGGCGGGCCGGGCGTGCAGGCGATCTTTCTGGACGACGACACCATCTACGTGGCCCTGATCTTTGGCAATGTCTTCTACCGGACGGGTTCGACCGGCGTCATCAAGTTTCACGGCGGGGGGGGCGCGTCCATTGCCAATAATGTGGCCATCCAGAGTCCCCGGCTGGTTCAGGACGGACCGGGAGATGTCGAGGGAATCGAGCGGGCTGTCCGGAAGATGCACACCGACCAACCGCATGGCCACGGGTTCCCCCAGAGAGTAGCGGAAATGAACATCGGCCAGGAGCCCTACCGCAGCCGCTATCCCTACCTCTACGACACCTATGCCGAGGGCTACAACCGGGGCACGCCCCGCTGGAACAACCTGGAGGTTGCCGAAGAACTCTGCGACTTTGTGGACCCGGACCAGCTGAACTTTGCCCTGCGCGACGATTCCCCCGTGCTGGATTGGCTGGCGCAGGACGTCCACGACCGCGTGTACGGGGCGGAGGGCCAAGACATTGGCTTCGAACCGATTCCTTTCGAAAAGATCGG
>SLMF01000630.1 GCA_007133715.1 Planctomycetaceae bacterium | reverse complement strand
GAATACGACGCACGGGTCGCAGCTCGGTTTGGGTGTTCTCTGCTCCGCAGCTTTTTCGGGAGCCGCCGTAAAGTCCATACAGTCGTTGCAGTTTGACTCGGCAAGGCGCGACAAACCCTAGCTGGTTTATCGGCTCGCAACCGCCTGATCTACAGTCGAATTCCTGATTTTTTCGTATCTTGGTCGGTGACTCGGTCAACCCCGCGGCGGGCCGTCCAACGCTCGGCGATCTGCCCCGCCAGCACCTGGACATCGCTCCCGGCGGGGCCGCCCGCCTGGTTGCCGGCAAACGGCCGCGCTGCCGCCGCAGCCGCCGGCACGCCCGGATCCTCTCGCACCTGCCCCCACCATGCGATCCGTGTCCCCAAAAACCGGCGACAAGACCGTTCCAACCGCCGCTGGACCCGCGTGGTCACGTGCCGATCCGTCACCCGATTGATGATCAACCCCAACTCGGGGCGGCGAGCCCCCGCCGCCTGCTTGATCCGGGTATAGGCGGCCAAGACCGCTGCGGCCTCGGGTGTCAGCACCAGGGCCACTTGGTCAGCCGCCCACCAGAACCGTTGCACCGTCGCATCGGCGGCGGAACCCGTGTCGAGCAGGACCCAATCGACCTGCCCGCCCAGCCGGGCCAGCTGAGCCAGCAGACGCCGCTGGGAGGCTCTGCAATAAAACCCCTGTGCCGCCGGTGTTCGCTGGCCACCTGCGATCAGAACGCCCGCCGGGCCCGGCTGCAGGATCTCGGCCAGCTCTTGCCGCCCGGCCCACACGTCGGCCAGACTGCCACGGGGTTCCAAGTCGCACCAGCGGCCCACCGCCGGACGGACTCCATCCGCGTCGGCCAAAACCACGCGATGACCGCGTGCGGCCAAAGCCACCGACAGATTGACCGCCAAACTGGTCGCCCCCGCACCGGGCAATACGCTGCTCACCACCAGCAGACGCGGCCGCGGAGCCTCCCGCCGAATGACGCCACGCCCGGCATGCCGTACCAGCTGCCGCAGCACGCTCGCTTGATCCGCCATCTCCCGAATCATCGCCCCTCCACCATGCGCTGCGCCAGACGCTGGCGATCCGGAACGGTCAAGTCGTCCGGAACGCTCGGACCGCTGGCGACAAAACCCAACGGCAAGGAACTACCTTGCAACAACGGCAGCACGTTCCCCAAACACTCGGCTTCATCCAGCTTGGTCAACAGCAGAGCGGTCGCTCCCAGCGGTCGAAAACGCGCTGCCGTGCGGACCAAGCCGACCGCGCTACAGACGGCACTGAGCACCAGATAGACGTCGTCCGGGTGCGCTGCCAGCAACAGCGAACGCAGTTCCTGCAAACGCAGTTCGTCGCTCGGGCTACGGCCCGCCGTGTCCACCAAAATCAACTCCAGACCGCTGAAGCTGTCCAGAGCCCGCCGCATCTCCCGCGGCGTCGAAACCACCTCCAGCGGCAGATCGATGATCTCGGCATAGGTACGCAGTTGCTCGACCGCGGCGATCCGGTAATTGTCGGCCGTGATCAACCCGACCCGCCGCCGTTCCCGCAAGCGGTAGTTCGCGGCCAACTTGGCCACCGTCGTCGTCTTGCCCACACCCGTCGGGCCGATCAGCGCCACCACGCGGGGCACACCCGGCGTGAACTCCCACGGCGCACTGCAGGCAATCTCCCCGGCAATCAACCGCGTGGCACAGGCTTGCCAGCCCGCCGGATTCGCTCGCTCCTCGTCCGTCGCCTCACCCTGTACCCGCCGCACCCATTGCCGAGCCGTATCCGCAGGCATGTCCCCCGCGATGAGTGCCTGGTACAATCCCAGCAGGCCCGTCTCCAAGTCCGCCTCGCTCTCCCCGCCCGCGGCCAGTTGCTCGACCAGCGAATGGCGTTCCGCGGGGTCCGTTTTCAGATCCTGGCGGAATTTGGCACGGTAGTCCAGTCGATGCGCTGGCGGGATCCGCGGGTCGAACGGCGGTTCGCCCGGCGGCAACCCCGCGTCCAAGTCGGCCGCCGCGTCCTCCGCCACACCCGCGGACGCCGGGAACTCCGGAAACCGCTGGGGAACCGGAATGCCCGTCGACGCCATCACCTCGACATCTCGCCAACCGGTCAACCAGGGCAAGGCCCCGCGACCGATCTCCCGCGTCTGCAGCACGGCCGCGTCGGGCCCCAAGGTCCGGCGGACCATCTCGAGTGCTTCCTGCATCGAACGAGCGCGAAATGTTTGAACTTCCATCACCCTACCGTCCTGAAAGCAAGTTCTTCCTCAGACTTCAAGCCGCCGCGGAAACCGCGTCCCGAACCACCCGCACCGCCTCGACCACCGTGTCCCGCGTGATCTCGTCGTAACTGAGCACCACCAGCTGGGGCAGGCGGGCAGCCGTCAACTCCCGCACCGCCGCCCGCGCCTCGGCTCCTACCAAAACCACCGGCGGATTTCCCCCACGGACCAGCGGCTCGACCGCTTGACCAATCCACTGGCAGATGTCGCGCACTCCCGCCGGCGACAGATGTACCCGATAGCCATGCGGATGCGGTTGGACACCCGCCACGATCCGATCCTCCAAGACCGGATCGAGCGTCACCACCCGCAGTTGCCGCCGTTCGTCCCGGTAGCGTGTGCACAGCGTCCGCGCCAACCGACGCCGCACCTGCTCGACCAACAGCCGGGGCTCGCGAGTGTGCGGCGCCTCGTCTCCTAACGCCTCCATGATCGTCTGCAACTGGCGGATCGGCACGTGCTCCCGCAACAGCCGCTGCAAAACCTGCTGGACCTCGCCCAACCGCAGCGAATCGGGAATCAATTCGTCCACCACCGCCGGAGCCCCCTTGCGCAATTCGTCGATCAGATGCCGCGTCGCATCCCGCGTCAATAATTCGGCCGCATGAAAACGCACCACTTGTCGCAGATGAGCCGCTAACACACCTGACGGCTCCTGCAGCTGGCAACGTCCCTGACGCGCCTCCGCCAAATGCTCGGCACTGACCCACACCGCCGCGGTGCCCGTGCACGGGTCCGTGGCCCGCGGGCCGGGAAGCTCGCCCGCCTCCGCTCCCGCCACCAGACAACGCTCCGGATATAATTGGCCCTGGGCCACCGCATTGCCCGACAGCTTGATGCAATAGGCCCGCCGCCCCAGCCCCAGATTGTCCCGGATGCGGACCTTCGGCATCACAATCCCCAACTCGACCGCCACCCGCCTCCGCACGTCGGTGATCTGCGACAGCAAATCCCCGCCCCGATTCGGATCGGCCAACCGGATCAGACCGGCTCCAATTTCGATCTCCACCGGATCGATCGCCAAGTAGTCTTCAATCCGCTTCTGGGGAACCTGCGCCAATTCCGCTTCGTCCCGAGCCGCATCGGGACCCGGACCCGACTCGCTGCCACCCGTACGCGTCAAAGCGAATGCCAGCCCCGAACAGGCCAAGGCGATCGTCAGCAGCGGCAACGCCGGCAGACGTGTCCACATCAGCAGCCCCAAAAAACCGCCCGCCACCGCCAGCACCTGCGCCCGCGAAAACAACTGGCGGAGAAACTCGCGAGGTAGATCCACCTCCCGAGAACTCCGCGTGACCAACAAACCCGCTGCCAACGAAATCAACAGCGCCGGCACCTGACTGACCAAGCCGTCACCGACGGTCAATCGCGAGTACACCGAACCGGCTTCGACCGGCGACATCCCGGCGTCCAGCACACCCAACATCAGGCCGCCCACCAGATTGATCCCGGTAATCAGCAGCCCCGCGATCGCGTCGCCTCGTACAAATCGGCTGGCCCCGTCCATCGCCCCATAAAAATCCGCCTGCTCCGTCAACGCTTCGCGACGCCGCTGGGCCTCCTGATCGCGGATCAAACCCGCACTCAAATCCGCGTCGATCGCCATCTGCCGACCCGGCATGCCGTCCAAAGCAAATCGAGCCGCCACTTCGCTGATCCGCGCCGACCCCTTGGTGATCACCACAAACTGAATCACCACGATGATCGCAAACAGGATCAACCCCACCAACGTGTGGTCCCCGGTGACAAACTCGCCAAAACCGCGGATCACTTGGCCCGCAGCGTCCAAGCCGCCTTGGGGCACCCCGGTCAAAATCAGCCGCGTCGACGCGACATTCAACACCAACCGGCTGAGCGTGGCGGTCAGCAGCAGCGTCGGAAACAGATTGAACTCCAACGGCGTCCGCACGTGCAACGTCGTGAGCAACACGATCAGCGCGGCCGCGATATTCGCCGCCAGCAGCACATCCAGCATTCCTGCCGGCAGGGGAACGATCAACACCAGCAGGCAACCAATCACCCCCACCGGAAGTACCAACCCCTGCCAACGCACCCAACACGCCATGTTTCGAGATTCTCTTGATTCGGGTTGGTCGCGGTTGCGAAACCCTGACACCGAACAGGTCCGCAAAAACGAGCACCCGGTTTGAAAGCGAAAAGCTTGCCCGTGGGGGCCCGAAGTGAGCGGGGAGGTTAGCCGAAGGGCTCGGCAATGTCCAGATCGTTTCGCCGATCAAACGGGCTCCCCTTGCCTTTCGTTCCTCCGTTCGGTCCAATACAGTAAGTCCAGGGGATTTGTCATGACCGATGCCTCGCAAGAACCGGCTCCTGACGGTTCAG
>SLMF01000164.1 GCA_007133715.1 Planctomycetaceae bacterium | reverse complement strand
GCCCAAGCTGTTCCGTGATGCCGACTTGGAACTGACTCCGGAGCAGGCCGAGACCTACCGTGCTGCGGAGGATCAGGGCGTCCTGAAGTTAGAGGGAATGGGGGCCGCGATTACCATCCAGCACGTGTTCGAACTGGTGCTGCGACTGAAACAGATCTGCAATTTCGATCCCGTCAGCGGGGCCAGCAGCAAACTCGAGCGTTTGGAAGCCGACATGGAGGAGGTGGCGGCCAGTGGTCAGAAAGCCATTGTCTTCAGCCAGTGGGTGCAGAGCCTGGCTCGCCTGCGTGACCGCCTGCACCGTTTTGGCACGCTGGAATACCATGGCCAAATCCCCGCTCGCGAACGCGAGCAGGTGATCGAGCGGTTCAAAAACGATCCCTCGAAACACGCGATCTTGATGAGTTACGGGGCGGGCAGTGTCGGTTTGAATCTCCAATTCTGCCGCTACGTCTTCTTGTTCGATCGCTGGTGGAATCCGGCCATCGAGGATCAAGCGATCAACCGGGCCCACCGGATCGGTGTGGTCGGTTCCGTAACCGTCACCCGCATGCTGACCCTGGGTACGATCGAAGAGCGGATCCATCAGATCCTGGAAGAGAAGCGAGAGTTATTCGACACGATCTTCTCCGACCACAAACTGCCCAGCAGCTCGGGGTTGACGCAGGACGAAATCTTCGGACTATTCCAGCTGCGTTCCCCGCAAGGCCCGATTCGCAGAACCGCATGACAACCGCGGACGGACCGTTGCTTTTCTTTCGTTCGTCCCTCCTTCACCGGCCCCCATGGATAGTCACATCGGGGGGGGTGCCAGCTCGGTTACTCGGGTACGTCGAAGTTGGCCGTGGTGTCCTGGTTGGGGAACTCAAACCTGTTCCGGCAACTGATACGGCTCGCGGGCGGGTTGCTCCAGGAACGAATTGGCCAGGTCGCTGTTGCTGAAACGTTCGGTCTGCGGGTCCCACTGCAGACGCTGGCCGGTCTCGCCCGTCTGTTCGCTGACCCAACGAGCAATGTTGCCCAGATGGGCCACGGTTACCGAACGGTGTCCCATTTCGACGTCCGCCACCGGTCGCTGCCGATCCTGGATGCGTTCCAGCCAGTCCAAGTAATGGTTGGTGCTGCGGTACAGTTCGACCTGCGGATCCACCAGCGGTTCTTTCGCCAACTCGGGCGGATCGGATACGACCGCGGCGCCACTGACCGTCATCGTGCCGTTTTCTCCGACAAAGCGGGGGGTACTGGAGCCCGCGGTACACTCCAAACGAATATCACCCGGATAGAGCATGAACACACGGGGCGCGCGGCGTGTCCGCGAGTCAAAAGGCTCGCCTTCCGTCCAGACTTCGATCGGCCCGCTGCCGTCCATGCCCAGTGCCCACTGGACCATGTCCAAGAAATGGGAGCCCGTGCAGGTGAAATTGCCGCCGGCAAAGTCGCGATAGCTGCGATAGGTCAAACCGGGGGACATTCCATTACCCTGAATCGACGTATGGAAGGGGTACATGGGGGACGGTCCGCACCACATGTCCCAATCCAGTTGCTCAGGCACGTCCTGCGGGCTGGGCCGATCGGGTTCGAAGGGCGAAGTGTAATTCAGATCGATCACGCGGCGCACTTTCCCCAACCGGCCGTTGCGAATCAAGCTGCACGCGGTATACCATTCGGCGGCGGATCGCCGTTGCGTACCGGTCTGGAAGACCCGCTCGTACTTGCGCACGGCTTCGACGATCTTTTGGCCTTCGCGAATGGTCCGCCCCAGCGGTTTCTCGCAATAGATGTCCTTGCCCGCTTGGCAGGCTTGGACGCACTGCAGGGCGTGCCAGTGCTCGGGGGTCGCGATCACCACGGCGTCGATATCGTCCCGATCCAGGATGCGTCGATAGTCTTGGTAGCGATCGATTTGTCGGAGGTCGGCCGGTTCGTGCGGGGGCGTCCACCGATCCGAGACCAGCCGTTCATCCTCGCCACGCGGGGTGGCGATGGCCTCGGCGACCCGCAAGTCGACGTCGGCTACGGCTGCGATCCGCACTTGGGGACAGCGGGCAAAGCCCCGCCGAATCAGGGCGCCTCCCATCCGCCGCACGCCGATCCCTCCCACCACGATCCGGTCGTTGGCACCCTTTCTTCCCGACCAAGCCAAAACGCCGGAAGGGACCACATAAGGCGCGGCCATGCCTGCCCAACCCGCCGCCGTCGCCCGCACCAGAACTTGCCGCCGTGTCAGCTTGCCCGCCATCGCTCTGCTCCCGAAAAAATCAAAGGTTCGAAGCTCGTAACCGGTTGCCTCCAGGGCCCCACCGGCGCTACTTCTTTCGAGCATAACCCCCGCGTTCCCGCATGGCAACTGTCGGGAGTCCGCTGGTCATGCCAGCGACCTGTTGTGGGGTTCCCTCGCCGACTTGTGGACGCCGGGCGGATCACTTAGCATCGGCAAAGAAGTTCAATGACCCGAATGCGGAAAAGATGCGCATCAAGCCAAGCCCTGCAGGCCGCCCGGCCAAGCCGATGCAAGCGAAGCCCAGGATACTCCCCGAAGCCTACCGCCTATTGGAGGCAGGTTACTGCAGCGGGAAAACGCACCCCAAATCCGTCATAGCAACTGTTGCCTTCGCAGCCGCTGCTTCTTCTTCTTCCTTCCTCAACGCAACCGACTCACCCATCCCCCCTGCTTTCACCTCGATTCTGGATGTCTTGACCCATTAACTTAACTCTTTACTTGTAAACGACTTACGACAAGCGCCGACCTCATTTGCTCGGTCGGGTGGCATCGGGAGTCTCTTTCGGGCGCGGCGTTTGCCGGGTGGATGCGCGGTTGGCGACCTCAGAATCTAAGGAGGGGTCACCGCGATCATGTCCACGACAATCGAGCGTTCGGGCACGGAGACGTCCGTGACCATCACTTTGGACGCCGCGGGCGGGCGTTGCGGGTCGAACAGCTCGTCGCGAATCAGGTCCAGAGCGCGGCTGGATTCGTCATCGGCGCAGTAGTAGGTGGCTTTCACCAGATGGCGCAGGTCACTGCCCACCTGTTCCAGCAGGCTTTGCATCGTCTGAAAGATGGCCGCCACTTGTTCCTCGCCACTGCCGGGTTCGGGCGAGTAGAGGCTGCTGATGTAGATCCTGCGTCCCCCGTCCACCAACGCCGCTCGGCTGAAGCGGGGCGAGGGATTGATACCTTCGGGGGTGAAGAAGCGTACCGTCTCGTCGCCGCTGCCCCCCGGCGCGGCGGAAGCGATCATCTCGATTTCCATCGGCGCGGGGGAAATCCAATGGGCCAAAGTGATCGGCGGGATGGTCTGACCTTCAAAGGCCTTGGCGATCTCTTCTCGCACCACGTCCGCTTGGTCCATCGCATCCAAGAACACCCGCACATGGACGACATCTTCGCGAGCCAGCCCGATTTCGTGCAACATATTTGTCAAGAAAGCCAGGGATTCGGCGGTTGCCGGGGCCATTTCCCCCCTTTCCGGATGCCCTGAAAAATAAACGGCCCCCCCCCGCGGCACAACCCCCACATGGGCCGTGTTCGCGTCACCCGCCAGATCCTCGACTCGGTAGCGGGCCGTCTGATCCGGATCGGCGTCCGGTACGGTGGCGACCGCATCCAGCGAGACCCGCACCCCTTCTACCGGCTGTGGGGTTGCCGTCCAATTGACCGCGGGCTGCACTCGCTCGCCCCATACCTCGGAAAGCCGGGGTTGGATCTGTGCCGCGGTTTCCCAGCTGTCGACGAAAAAATCGACTTTGACCAAGTGGTCGATCCGGCTCTCGACGGCTGCCAGCACCGCTTCCAGATTCGCCAGCAGCTGGGCGAACTGCTGCAGCGGCGAATCCTGGCCGACCAATTCCCCTTGCGAGTCCAGGGGCAGGAGCTGGGCCGTGTGAGCCAACGCGTACCCGGCGACCACGACCGCAGCCGAGGCACCGCGTTGCGGATCCGGATCCACGTACTGGATTGCCGGTTCCAAGACCCGGATCTCAGTCACCTCCGGTTCCTCCGGCGCGGGTGCGGGGGGCATGTGCGGCGGCTCGGCGACGGGTGTCGGTTCACAGCCGCTGGTGAAGAGCAGTAAGACCCCGAGCCCTACCGTTGCGAGTTCCGCCCGAATTCCTCGTTTTCGCCGCCTTTGCATGATGCGCCCCTTTGGAGAAACAGGGAGTGGTTGCCAAGTAACCTAAAATGCCGTGCGGACGATGTCAACCGGCACCGGGAACGAACCGTGCCCCCACAGGGGCTCTGTGGGGTGGATGCTGGCATTGTCGGGTTGCTGGATTTCAGGCAAAGTGGGAAGATACACCGCGCGCGGGCCGATTTGTCGTAGCACGGATTTCAATCCGTTTCGCAGGAGCGGAATGAATTCCGCTCTACCAGGGGGGTCAAGCCAAGCCGCGGGCGGTTGATGTGCGCGAGACTCCTTCTGAATTCCTCAATCTTGGGAATCCTTGACTATGAAGCGATCGCAACCGGATCGGCGGCCGCAGTTGAAGCAACTGCTGGAACAACGCATTCTGGTGCTGGATGGGGCGATGGGTACCCGCGTGCAGGCGGCCGGTCTGGATGAGGCCCAGGTGCGAGGCACTCGTTTCGCCGACCATCGCCAGTC
>SLMF01000035.1 GCA_007133715.1 Planctomycetaceae bacterium | reverse complement strand
CGACGGTGGCGGGATCGCCGGGCAGCACGCCTGCCAGCAGCCCTGCGGCATGCCCGGCCAGATCGTCCCAGCTCAAGCGGTAGTGGCCTTTGGCGGCCCGTCGCCGACCACGCGTGAGCAGACGGCACAGACGCCCGTAGGCCGCTCGGTCCGGCACCCAGAGCACGACGTCCGGGGCATCCTCCAGGCGGATTTCGGCACCGATGATCAGCGGCAGACCCAGTTGCCGGGCGGCCACGTGCGCGCGGACCACCCCCGACAGACTCGCCTCGTCCGTAATCGCCAACGCGGCGTACTGCACCTCCCACGCCCGCCGAACCAACTCTTCGGGATGCGAAGCGCCCTGCAAGAACGAGAAATTCGATTTGCAATGCAGTTCGGCATACGCGTGGCTCATGTGAATTCGCCCTGCAAAAACCACCGCTGATCCTGCAAGCGGCGGAACAACCAGAATCGCTGCCCCGCCACTGTCTCGACCCGATAGTAGTCTCGGCGGCAGGAGGGCCCGCGCCACCAGCCGGTTTCGATGCGTTCCGGCCCGAAGCTGCGCGCGATCCGCTGCCGCCGGCCCGCCAGGAAAAATGCGGCCGGAGGCCCGTCGCCCGCAACCCCCAGCACCTCGACGCCCTGCGGCCGATACAGCTTCAAGGGCCGGCACAAAGGCCCCCAGCGACAGGGCGCTGCTGCCGCCGCCGACTCGCCCGCCGGGAAACCGGCCAACGGAAGGCAGCGATAAGCCCGCTCGACTTGCGCGTCCGCAACCAGCTCGGCCCGCACCACCCGCTCGCGACCCACGCGGTTGCTCAAACGTTCAATCAACTGAGCCAGTTCGGACGCCTCGCCAGGCGAACTGTCCGCAAATAATTGACCCTGCCGCCGCTCGCGAGCCGCCGTGACACCCGCGGCCAGCTCGATCCGCTGGACCCCCTCCGGAAAATCCAGCCGCTCGAACTGCAACCGCGCCAACGCCACCCAATGCGACGGTTCGACCGACGGCTGGAAAAATACCACCCGCATCTCCCGTACCTGCCCGCCCTGACAAAATAAACGGACCTCCAACTGCAACACACCGCGGCCACTCGACGACACTTGCCGCGATAAACGAACCGCAAGCTCCCCCAACACCACTTCGATCAGCCCCCGATCCGTCAGCGGATGCTCGAACGCTTGGTCCACCTGCCAGACCGGCGGCGCCCGGCAAGCCACCAGCGTCTGGACCAACGCACCACTCAACCGATCCAGCCGCATCAGCAACTGCCGACCGAAACGAGCCCCCAGACTGGCCCGTGAGAAACGCTGTAACTGACCAATCTGTTCGATGCCCAGATGCCGCAGCTGCTGCCGGACTCTGTTTTCCAAGTCCAACGCCGCCACGGGCAAAGTCGCCAGCTGTGAAAGATCGCCCGGCGGTACGATCGTCGACGGCGCCCCCCAGCGGGCCACGGCGGACGCTGCCGCACACGTATCGGCAATCGCCAGACGGACCCGATAACCCGACTGACGGAAAAACGCCGCCACCTGCTCCAGCAACGCCGCTTCTCCCCCCAACAACGGAGGCACCCCCGTGAGATCCAGTTGCAACCCGTCGGGCGGTTCGGTATCGTTAAGCCCCACCAACGGGCTAAACTTTCCACACGCCCGAGCCAGTGCTTGCAAAGCCAGCCGATCCGGGTGCGGATCGTAGCCGACAAAATGAAGCGGTGACGACGCCGCCGACACCGGCGCCAAAACCGCCGCCTCCGCCCGCGGCATGCCCGGCCGGATCCCCCGCTGATAAGCGGCCGGCGAACAAGCCCCAACCCGCTCGCCCCGCCCCGCTTCCCGGCAATACAGCACCACCGCCTGACCGTCAAGCTCCGGTCGAGCGACAAGCAACCGCTGGATCGGCCAATCCGGCAACCAGACCGCCAGCACACGTTTCGCCCGCTTTCCGCAACTGCCCACTCCACTCCTCCCATTCCAAATCCACCTGACCGCGCGCCGCCGAACCGCGGCAAGACAGCACTTGCACCCGAATCCGCCGGTTCCGCACAGCCGCACACGGCTCCACACCCAACCGCACATCCGCCCAACTGGTGGCGGTTCGAGCCGCCGCAGGCCGTATCAACAGCCCCAATCCGCCCTGACCCTCGACCGCCAGCTGTAAACGGCGAAAAGCTCGTGAGTCCAACTGGCGCAACTCGCCCCACACCGCCGCCACCGCCGGGCAACGTAACGCCTGGTCCCAACACCACAACTCCTCCTGAAGATCCCGCGGTTGCACCCAAATCACCCGACCCAGATCGATCCCCCAAGCAGCCAGAGCCGGCGGATAGACCTGAGCCCCACGGTCTAACACCACCAGCACCCCCTGTTGCTGGCACGCTTGCCGAGCAATCTGCAGAGCCAGCGAACCCGCTCCTCCCCCCGGCCGACTCTCAATCCACTCGACCAACGAACCGCGGCGAAACCCGCCTTCCGGCAACAAACGGTCCAACGCCGCACAGCCGCTGCCAATCATCAACGAACCGCTCGCCGGCGCCCCCGTTTCCAATTGGCGGATCCGGCCCCGCAAATGAGCCAACATCGCCTCGCGGGAGCTATCGACCCCTGATCCGGGGAGTGGTGGCTCGTTGGGGAAAAGACCCGGGCCCTGAGAACCGCAAGGGGGCTGCTCCGAAGAAATCGCCATAATCCACCCCGTGTGTACAGAAGATCACGAGAGTATACTCCCGTATAGATAAAAAAACAAGCGGGAAATTTTTCCAAAACAAATCGATGAGAGAAAAGGCGTCAGGACTGGGGTGTTCCGTTTGTGCTTGCCAATACCAATATGCTTGCTCCCGTTTTGTTCCCGTTCTGCCGCCGCATTCCGCCCCCCACCGGTGGGTTTTTTCGCGGCCGCGGATGGCCAGCCGCGGTCCGCGTGAGGTGGGCGTTGGGGGTGGCAGTGGTGTGCGGTGTTACAGTTCGAGGCGGTCCGTGGCAATCCATCGGGGTGCACATGGGTCCGCGGAGGAAGTCGTGGGCCCAGGTGGCTTAGACGGGACACCGATCGAGCTGCTGCTGCGAGATCAGAAGGTCGTGGCCCAGCAGGGACAGGGAACGGTCGTTCTACGCCGATGGTTGCTGCCTGGCTCTGGCTCGAGCGGGAATCGGCTTGGCGACGTGCTGGCCGTGTCGGGATCGGGTTCGTGAGTTCGGTGGGACGGCGAGGTTCTTTGTCTGTCCCCTCGTAGAACGGAATTCATTCCGTTCGTGCCGCAGGGAAACGGAATGAATTCCGTTCTACGATTCGAGACCAAACCGGACAAACCTAACCGCGTGCGGTATAGCAGCCAAGCCGTCGATCCCCTTGCGGAAGTCCACCGGTTCGGTGGCGACCAGGATGCGCATCGTGGGGCTGGTTGGAATCATGAGGCCACCTCCCATTGGGCGACCCACGGTTCGAGTCGCTCGGGCTTCAATTGGAAATGGCGGGCAGTCGGTTCGACCCCCTGTTCGGCAGCCGCCTCGGCCACCAGTCTACCCCAACCCCGGCTCCCGCTTCATGCATGCTTGCCGACAGCTCGACCAGAAGCGACGTCTGTATCGTGCAGCGCCGGACGATGCCGCTGGTGGTCTGTTCGAGCAGGCAAGGCTGTTAAATTCGAGTTGCATGTCACCCGGCGGGAATTAAAATCACGAGTAGTGGACTAGCAAATTCCTCGTAGGGGAGATACCGTGATGGCCAAACTAGGGATTCTGGTGTGTGTACTGCTACAAGGGGCAACGTGGATACCCGTTCAGCTACATGCTCAAGAGCTGCCGTTTGAACTGAATTTTCCGCTGGAAGGCGTTCGCCGCTATCGAGACACCATCCCCAAGCCGGAGTCGGTGTTGGGGCATCGGGTGGGCGAGCGACACACGTATCCTCATCAGATTGCCCAGTACTTTCGTGCGGTGGAACAGGCGAGCGAGCGAGTGCAGTTGGTGGTCTACGGTCGCAGTCACCAGCTCCAACCGTTGCTCTACGCCATCGTCACTTCGCCGGAGAACCAGCAGCGGTTACCGGAGCTCCGCCAGCAGAACCTGCTGCTGAGCGACGCGCCGGGCGACGTGAGCGATGACAGGTTGCGCGACCACGTGGCTGTGGCGTACCAGGGCTACGGAGTACATGGCGATGAGGCCAGTGGTCCGGAGGCTGCGATGCTGCTGCTGTATCATCTGGCCGCGGGCGAAGGCCCGGCGGTGAATCGCGTGCTGGAGAATACCGTCTTGCTTTTGGACCCGATGCTGAATCCCGACGGCCAGCTCCGCTTTACCCACTGGGTCAACCAGAACCGGGGTGGCGTGGCGGTCGCGGATCCACAGAACCGCGAGCATCGCCAGCCGTGGCCTGGTGGGCGAGGCAATCACTACTGGTTCGATGCCAACCGCGACTGGTTTACCGTCCTGCATCCCGAAGGCCGCGGCCGACTGGAGTTGTTGAACCATTGGCGCCCACAGGTGGTGGGCGATTTTCACGAAATGGGGTCCGACACTCACTACTTCTTCCAGCCCGGCATCCCTACGCAGGTGAATCCCAACATCCCGGACCGGAACCAGCAATTGACTGCCGAAATGGCTCGGTTTCACGCCCGGGCCCTG
>SLMF01000154.1 GCA_007133715.1 Planctomycetaceae bacterium | reverse complement strand
TGGCCGTCAAATTCTTCATCGACAATCCGTTCGTGACCGGGGTCTGTCTGCCTGTGGACGGAGGCCGTTCGATCTATGCCACGGAAAGCGATTCCACGGCGCAGCCGATCTAGGCGATCGGTTCAGTCGTACAGCCAGACTTCCACTTCCGTTCCTGGCGGGAAGCCTTCGCTGTTCTCGGGAACGACGACAAAGCCGTCGGCTCGCGTGGTGGAGCTGAGCACGGCGGCCCCGCTGATGGCCAGCGGTTCGACTTGCTCTTCCACCAAGGCAACGCGGGCATAGTCCAGGCGGCCGATCGCGGACACCAGTTTCCGGCGCAACGTCTTTTGGGTGGAACGATATGGCCATGTGCGGCGGAGTCCGCCCAGCGCTCGGATCGCGCGTCCCGCGAAAAAATCGTAGGCGCACAGGCAGGAAACCGGGTTGCCGGGCAGCAGGAACACCAGTCGGTCTCCCAGGCGTCCCATGCCAGCGGGGCTGCTCGGCCGCATCGCGATTCCGTGGATGGCCAGTTCACCCTGTTGGGCCAACAATCGCGGGGCATGGTCCTCCTGGCCAACGCTGGATCCCCCGGAAACCAGAACCACGTCGGCGGCATCCTGCATCGCTGCCAGGATCGCATCGGGGTCATCGGGCACGATTTCAAAGGGATTCAGTACCCCCCCGTCTCGATTTACCAGGGCTGCCAGCATAGGGCTATTGGAATCGACGATTTGGCAGCCTTGGGGGCGGGAGCCGGCTGGCAGCAATTCGTTGCCCGTGACCACGATCCGCACGCGGGGGCGTCGGATCACGCGGGCCGCATCCCGACCGATGGAGGCCAGAACTCCCACATCCTGAGGACGCAGCTTGCGCGGTGACAGCACGGTGCTACCCTGGGGGATGTCCTCGCCTGGCAGCCCCACGTGCTTATACGGAGACACCTCGCCCAGGGAAAACACGCGCCTGCCCTCGCGTTGGGTCTGTTCGGCAGGCAGCACGGCGTCGGCGCCTTTTGGTAGGGCGGCACCCGTCATGATCGTGATCGCTTGGCCCGGCTGCAGTTGTGTTCGAGTCGGTTGTCCTGGCAGGCTCGTATCCACCACATTCAGCGGCAACCGATTGTAGGGGCTGGCCCCCGCGGTATCGGCCGCCCGCACGGCGTACCCGTCCATCATGGCACGGGCAAAGGCGGGCACATCCACGGGACTGACCACCGTTTCAGCCAGAACACGGCCAGCCAGACAAGCGATTTCCACTCGCTCGTGACCTCCCACGGCCGTGTGGGCATCAATCCATTGCAGGGCTGTTTCCACGGGGGTTCGCGATGCAAAGCCCCGCATACGGACATCCGGCTGGGGTGGGAGTGGGGGATTCATGCGGGTATTATGCATCGCACGCGGCCGGAAGGGGCGCGAATCTGCCGGTGGCCGGTGGGCCGGTGGGCCGGTGGGTCGGTGCTTGGTGCTTGGTGCTTGGTGCTTGGTGCTTGGTGCTTGGTGCTTGGTGCTTGGTTCGTAGTTCGTAGTTCGTAGTTCGTAGTTCGTAGTTCGTAGTTGGTTGTTGGTTGTTGGTTGTTGGTAGTTGGGTTCGTTCTTTGAATGGCCGGCGGTCGCCATGCTTTGTCGCTTGGCCCCCGTTCATCCGTGTTCGATCCGTGTTCCATCCGTGGCTCCTTTTCCCTACGGTGGTTGAGATCGGCTCCGCCTGCAGCTTGGTGCTTCGTGCTTGCCGGTACGTCGGTAGGTCGGTGAATCAATGACCAATGACCAATTTCGATTTCGATTTCGAGCCGGAGGTTGACGAGCTGGTCCTGGGAGAGCTTCGGTCGATCGTTGCTGGCTGTCCCCTTGCATTCCTCGGCCGAGAATCTTTTCATTTCCGATAGGGTGTTTATGGCCTTCGGCCAATCGAGCGTGCAACAACCACCTATCCTGGGGAGTTGCCCCAGGCTACGATGTATATGGCCGTTGGCCAAAAAACGCACGCGGGCAGTTGCCTTTGCCCTACGAAATCACAACCATCAACCACGGATCTCGATCTCCTTTGCGTCTTGGCGTCTTTGCGTGCGCCCTGTATTCCGCGTTCCGCGTTCCCTTCCCCACATTTTTCTGTCTTTGTATTTTTTCTCCCCGCTGTATTTCCACCTCTGTACTGTCCGTGATTATCCCTCTGATTCCCTCCCCCCGCTCCGTTTCCTCTGTTCCCTCCTGTTCCTTTCCCCCCGGCCGAATTTTCCTCCGACCTACACCGCCACCCATTGAATCGGTGAATCGGTGAATCGGTGAATCGGTGAATCGTGCTCGGTGCTCGGTGGTCCCTGATCCCTGGTCCCTGATCCCTGATCCCTGATCCCTGAACCCTGAACCCTGAACCCTGAACCCTGAACCCTGAAACTTCGCGGTTCCCCCGCCCCGAAGGGGCCCAAACAAATCAGCCCAGGGCAACGCCCTGGGTAAGGGCCCCCACCACGCCCTCGGCCCTGAAAGGGCGAAACAAGACTGGTGGTCGGTGGCCGGTGGCCGGTGGCCAGGGTTCAGGAGCCAGGAGCCAGGGGGTGGGGAGTGAACAACCACGCACCAAGCACCACGTACCACGCACCACGCACCAAGCACCGAAGGGGGGTAGGAAGTAAGAATTGAAGGCGGTAAGGGCGGAAAAAAAGGAACCATCCCCACGGTTCCTGGTACCGCTTGGCAAAAGTTGTTTAGCCCGCCCTAGCTCCGACTGCCGATGAATCGAGAGACACGGTGTCCCAGATCGCTCGAATTCCGTTCCGGGAAATGTAGCGATGCTGCGGGGTGCGGCCAGAACAATTAGTCATTTTGAGTGGTTTCGTTCATGCAATTCGTATGCCTGCCGGTCCAGCCGAACAGGGAACTTCATTCCGCCGTCGCTCGTCAAACGCCTTTGGATCAACGTCAGGGCGTTCCGTTGCGGGGGCGACGCGGTCGCGGTCCCTTTTTTGCATAACCGATACAGGCAAGTATAATCCGACGTGGGTGGCATATATCTGTGTATCTTGCCTGGATTGCTCATGCTCACATCGAGTTGCCCCGATTCTGACGTAATGAACCGGTGCATACGTTGGTCGTTGCGGTCGGGAGAGATCTCTAGCGAGGGGCTCCCGATGTTGCGATATGGAGAGTGAGAATCGCCTTCCGAGTCCGTTGAAGCTGTGATAAAGCGCGAGGTTGGTATGACCATGGGTCGTTCGCGAAAGTCGTCACGATCGAAGAAAAGTCGTCAGAAGCGAGGCCAGATTCGGCGTTTTGATGCCGGTCGCCGGTTACAGCTGGAGACCCTGGAGGCCCGCCAGTTGCTGACGTTGGGGCCCCAGTTGATCGGCGTCCAGCCCAATCAGGGCGAGTTATTACGGGATGGCGACATCCGTAATATCGCGCCTCAGGAACTGATCTTTCGGTTCAACGAAGATCAGGAGATTGACGAGGCGACGCTGGACGCGATCCAGGTCACCCGCGCGGGGGGAGACGGCCAGTTTTCGCAGGCCGTTACCCGAACGGACTTCAATACGCAGGGTGCCGTGGTCGTCCAGTTCCAGGCGGTCGAGGCCGGACCGGTGGGCAACGACATCGAATTGGTCTTTACCAAGAGCGATCCGGGCGGGGCGCGTCTACCCCGCGTCCGGGTCGAGGGTAAGACGATTCATGTCGAGTTGAACACCAACCCGTTGTATCGCAGCCGGGTCTCCGACCTGTTGACCGCGTTGCACCAAAACTCCGACGCCCGAGCGCTGGTGCGAGCCCAGTTGGTTTCAGGACCGACATCCACGCAGATTGCCACGCCGGAGATCCTCTATTCACCGGTCCGATTGAGTGGTGCCAACGTCGCCCAGGTTTCCAGCGATTTTGGCACGGGAACCAATCTGGATATCGTCTTTACCTCCACCCGGGTAGGTCCCGAAGCGAACGGGACCCGGATCGAAATCACGCGGCGAGACCGAGGTGGGGCGGCGGGCCCGCTGGTCCAGGTCCCGCACAATCGGCACATCCGGATCGAATTGAATTCCAACCCGGGGAACGAGACCACGGCCGAGCAGTTGGTGGCCGTCTTCAATACGCATCCGCAGGCACGCACGCTCGCCATCGCCCAGTTGCGGGTGGGCAACCCCAACGCGAACCTTGCCACCGCGGCGATCCACGGCCAGACGTTGATGCTGGCCGGTGCGGACGACGTGGTAATCGAACCCGGCTATGTCGGGCTGGGTGATTCCCCACACGAAGTGATCTTTCGGTTTGCCGAGCGGTTGCCGGACGACTTGTACCGCGTGGACATTGCGGGCAGCGGTTCGCGCGTGTTGCGCAACGTGCATGGTTTCGGCTTGAACGACGCGACGGACAACCAGATCGACGACGGCAGGGACTTCTCGCTGGAGTTTGCACTGGATTTGGGCCCGCAGGTGATGGCCGTGGTTCCCCAACCGATCGTGCGGATGGCCGACGGCAGCTTGACGCAGCGGACGAACCAGATCGAGATCTTCTTTAACGACGATGAACTCGACCCCATCCGCGCCACCAATCCCGCGTATTATCAGCTGATTGACACGGGCAACACGGTCAGTCCGTGGGACGACGTGGTGCACCGGCCGAAGCAGGTCCAGTATTTCCCCGC
>SLMF01000760.1 GCA_007133715.1 Planctomycetaceae bacterium | reverse complement strand
TCGATTGGATTGGCATTGACGGGTCGTACGGAGGGTTCTCGGGCGGCGTTGTTAGCGGCTGGTGGCGGCACGCGTCGGACGGAGGCGGCGGTCGAGTTGGGCCTGCAGTGGCTGGCTCGCCAGCAGGACCGCCGCACGGGTTTGTGGCGTTTGGACGGGCCGTACTCGGATGGTGCGAATCAGGAGAACCCTTTGGCGGCGACGGCCATGGCATTGCTGGCTTTTCAGGGTTCGGGCAACACGCATCGTTCGGGCAAGTATCAGGGGCACGTATCGCGGGCCTTGGACGCGTTGCTGGAGATGCAGGACGAGGACGGGAATTTTTTCCGGGAAGGTTCGTCGAACCACCGTTTGTATTCTCAGGCACAGGCGACCATCGCGTTGTGCGAGTTATACGGGATGACGCAGGACGAGTCGTTGCGAGAACCGGCTCAACGCGCGTTGGACTACGCGGCTCGCATTCAGACGCCGGGCATGGGGGGTTGGCGTTACATTCCGCGTCAGGATGCGGACACGTCGGTCACCGGTTGGTTTGTGATGGCGTTCCAGAGTGGTCTGATGGCCGGTTTGGAGGTGGGCAGTCCGACGCTGGAGGCGATCAACGGTTTTTTGGATTCGGTGACGGAGGACGGGAGCCGTTATGCATACCAGCCGAATCGAGCACCGACGTTGACGATGACGGCGGAGGCGTTATTGTGCCGTCAGTATTTGGGATGGCAGCGGGACGATCCGCGATTGCAGGAGGCGGTGGAGTATTTGTTGGAGCATCCGGTCGATTACGACGCGGACGAGAACGTGTACTACTGGTACTATGCGACCCAAGTTTTGCATCACATGGGGGGCGAGTTTTGGGATCCTTGGAATGAGAAGATGCGGGAGCGGATCCCGGAGCGTCAGGTGCAGGACGGTGCGGAGCGTGGCAGTTGGGATCCGGGGAACGACCGTTGGGGGGTTCATGGAGGCCGGCTGTACACGACGTGTTTGAGCATCTGCAATTTGCAGGTGTATTATCGACATTTACCGATTTATCGTCATTAAGGGTGGATTGGGTGTTGATGGTTTGATTGGTATGGTCTACCAATTGCGGAAGTGTTCGGCGAAGAGGCGTTCCAGGTCGGGCAGTTGTGCTCGGAGTCGTTGGCTGAGTTGTCCGGGCGGTGTGAGCGCCTGGATATCGGCGAGGTAGCTTCGCAATTCGGCGCGTGCCGTTGGTGGTCCGTGCAGGAGGAAATGGACCCAGGCCCAAGCATTACGATATTCGGTACGTCCCATTTCGGTCATTTGGCCACGTTGTTCGAGGTCTTCGAGCGAGGGGACTTTGCCGACCCAGGCGGCCAAGCGAACGGGTCGGAGGTGGTGGCTGCCGTGGCGTCGGCGTTCGGCCGGGAGTTCGAAGTATTCGGCCAGTCCTTCGTCCAGCCAGAGGGGGACGACCGGCAGGGCCGAATTCAGGATCGCATGGGTGGCTTCGTGTCGCAGGTCGACGGCGAAGTTATCACCGCGGTAGACGAACACCATTCCCGGCCCACGACCTTTGATGAACAGTGCCTTGCGGACGGGCGCGGTGGGGAAGTGTTTTTTCAGATAGGCTTCGTAAGTCCGGCGGCGGGCGAACAGGAAGACGTAGATCGGTTCGTGTGACGGTTGGATTCCCAACAGATACCCCAGTTGGGCTTGCAGATGCGGGAGGCTGTCCAGCAGTGCCCGGTGCTCGGCCATTGGGAAATCGGCATGGAACAGGAACGGCCCGTTCTGATATTCATCGGGCCAGGTCGCCGCGGTCAGGCTAGCGGGTCGGGCCAGGATCAGGAACAGCAGCGGGAGCAGCCATCGGCCCTGGCAGGCGGGCAAGGGCATCGTTCAGGCCGCCTGCTGACGTCGGAACCAACCACTCATGAGCAGAGCGGTTTTTTTCCGGTGGTTTTTTGGAGCCACGTCCTGGCCTGCGACGACGCGTGCCGGGTTTTGACAGCAGAGGCGATCGGCCATGTCCGTACCCACCCGTTTGGCAACACGTTCCCAAGCCCGTTTCATCAACGGTCGGCGCGCGTTAGGACCGTGAGCATCGCTGGCCAGGAAGTGGACCCAACCTTGTTCCAACAGGTGTTCGGCCATTTTTTGTGATGGGGAACCGAAGGTGCCCATCAAGCTACCGCAGGTGACCTGCATCAGGCAACCGGCCGCGATCAGCTGGGGGATCAGGCGTGGCTGTTTCAGCAACCCCTGGTTACGTTCGGGGTGGGACAGGATCCCGACCATATCGGCGCGATGCAGCTGTTGCAGCACGGGTTCGAGGGGGAAGTACAACTCGTGCGGCAATTCCAGCAGCACGTGGCGTCCCTGATCCGCCAGAGTAAGTACTTCGCCGGAACGCAAGCGTTCGATCATCGAATCTTCGATTCGGACATCCGCGCCTGGCAGCACTTGGAGATCGATCGCATGCTGATCGAGTTGGCGTTGGAGTTCGGCGGTATTGTTGCGGACATCCCGGCCGTGATTATGGGAGTAATTTCCAAGCTGATGGGGGGTTGCGACAATCGTGCCCACCCCGTCCGCGCGAGCCATTTCGGCCATTGCTCGCGATTGCTCCCAGGACTGCGAGCCGTCATCGATACCGGGGATCAGATGGCAGTGGATATCGACAAAGGGTTCAGCACAGGTCATAGCGGTTCTCCGCCGCTGGAGTGGTAGGTTCTCGAAAACGAGCCAGCGGCCGGGAGTATATCGCTTGCCGGGAGGGGGTCAAGAGAGATTCGCCATTGACCGTCTGTACCGACGTCGCTAAGTTGTTTGCTTTGAGATTGTTTCTTGACTTCAGCAGGGGAAAGCCACCGGTGAAGTACGCGTCTCTTGGCCCCATCGCCATCCATTATCCGGAGCGTGCGGAAACGAACGCCGATTTGCAGCAGGAATTTCCGCAGTGGGATATGGACTTGATTTACTCGAAGACGGGCATTGCCACGCGTTATATTGCGGCCCCCGACGAATGCGCGTCGGATCTGGGGGTACGTGCTGCGGAGAAGCTATTTGCGGATCACAAAATCGATCCGGGCAGTATTGATTTCTTATTATTTTGCACGCAGACACCGGATTACCCGTTACCCACGACCTCGTGTTTGATACAAACCCGCCTGGGTCTACCCTGTTCGGCGGGCGCATTGGACTTCAATTTGGGTTGTTCTGGATTTGTATACGGGCTGGCCTTGGCGGAGGGTCTGATCCGGCTGGGTCCGGTGCGGCGGGTGCTGCTGATCACCGCGGAGACGTATTCGAAGTACATTGATGCGAAGGACCGCAGTTTGCGGACGATATTCAGCGACGGTGCGGCGGCCACGCTGATTGAAGCCGCGGATGAACCGAGTTTCGGCTCGTTCGCTTACGGCACGGACGGGGAGGGTGGTGACACCCTGTTGGTCTCTCAGGGGGGAGCACGTCCGCCGGAAACGGCGTTGAAGCCGCGTCATCGCAAGCGTTGGGCCAGCCAGCTGTACATGGACGGTCCCAGTCTATTGGGTTTCACGGTCCACCAAGTTCCGCAGGTGATTGACAAGATATTGAAGGACGCCGGTTTGCAACGGGACGATATCGATCTTTTTCTTTTGCATCAGGCCACGAAGAAGATGTTGGAGCAGCTTCAGCAGCGGATGCATTTGGGCGAGGACCGGATTCCGTTGTTGTTGAAGGATTGCGGCAACACGGTTTCGTCCACGATTCCGATTTTGATTGATCATTTACGGGGTAGGGGTCGTTTGCAGCGTGGCCGGACGTGCATGTTAGTGGGTTTTGGAGTCGGCTGGTCCTGGGCGGGCTGCACCTGGAAGGTAACTTGAGGGGTACGGGCGTTGATATATCCGCGGCGGCCTCTGCCCCGGGCGACGCGGGGCGGATACAATAGTGTTAACTGCCCACGTCACTCGGAGCCCTACCGATGGACACGTTTGAAGGTCGCCTGCTGATCGCCTCACCTCGTCTTCCCGACCCCAATTTTCGTTACTCGGTGGTGTTGATCATCCACCACAACGAGAGTGGCGCCTTTGGCCTGATTCTGAATCGCATCACGGAGAACCGCGTCTACGAGGTTTGGAAGATGGTGGCCAGCGAGACGGTGGACAACGAGGATCCGTTGCACATCGGTGGTCCGGTAGCGGGTCCGTTGTTGGCGTTGCACGGGGAGGCGCAGTGTGGCGAGAAGGAGGTATTGCCGGGGATTTATCTTTGCACGCAGAAGTCGCATTTGACGGAATTGGTGACTCAGACGCGGGGGGAGTATCGTCTGTACACCGGCTATTCAGGGTGGGGTCCTGGTCAATTGGAGTCGGAGGTGGAAGCGGGCGGTTGGATGACGCTGCCGGCGAGTGCGGAGTTTATTTTTGGTGACACGGACGTGATGTGGCGGCGAGCCGCTCAAGCGGTAGGCGAGCAGATCACGCGACCGTTGGTAGGTCGAGCGGGTGTGCCGCGTGATCCGGACTTGAATTGACGGTTTGCGACACATCTTGAAGTGTGTGTGGAAGTGGATTAGGTTTCTCGGGACGGGGTGTCCGATTTTTTTTCTTTTGGCTGCTGGATTTCTTGCTCATGTCCCAATTTGCCTGTGATTTACGCGATTACATTCGGGAGATCCAC
>SLMF01000328.1 GCA_007133715.1 Planctomycetaceae bacterium | reverse complement strand
GAGAGTCGTGTGGAGCGAGCGGGATGTAGCGAAGAGCGTGAATCCTCCCCCGGGCAAGCCGGGGGCATCCAAGAGAATCGAGTTATGTAACGTCAACTCTGATCTGCGGCACTCGTGCGCTGTCCATCTGGACGTTACTAGATCGCGCGCGGTAGAAATTGTCCCTCTGCATCGTTCGTCACCCCGAATACAGTGGGGAGAAAAATGCATGGTTCACGCGAAGCCGTCGATATTCTATCCCCCTGTACTCGGGGGAACTGCAGGGGGGAGAAGACGTGCCAATCTTTTCCGTGCGCGGTATCGTTGGGTGCCAGTGCTGGGTTGTCCAACAGTGCAGACAACACGGTTGGACAAGCCAACCGTGGCACCTGTAAACTCCGAGGGATGCAATTGTGTTCGGCCGCGACGAGGACGGTCTCATGATGAACCCCGTTGCCAATCCGCGGATCACGCAGCCGCGTTCCCTGCGGGTCGCTCCGCATCTTCTCTAGCTGCACCCCCTGCCTTGGCTGGGTCTTTCGCGAAAAACCGGGGTACTGATGCGGTTTGTCCCGTTTTCTCTCGGTTCCCGAGCGATTAAACTAAGCAGTCCCGTTTTATTCTGTCCCCGGCATGTTATAAAACTGAGTTGGAAATGGTTGCCCCGCGAGCCCTGACAAGGGAACACGATGAATAACGCCGCGGAAAACCCCAAGGAAGATGTAATTTACTGCCCGGTGTGTGATGCGCTGTTGCAAGGGAAACCCTCGGCAGGCGGACCGGCTTGTCCGGATTGCCGTCATGTGCTCTGGTTCGCGCGGCGACGGGTCGGTGGCGTGACCGTGCTGGATGTGTTGTCCGGCACGGTGGCGATCAATGCCGACATTCAACGGGTCAGCGACCAATTGCTCAGCGAGGCACCCTCCCCCCATGTGGTGCTGAACTTGGCTCGCTTGCGGTTCATCAGCAGCGCCTTTGTGGCCGGGATGATTGCGTTGCAGAAACGGGTGCGGACGTCGGGGGGACGTCTGATTCTGTGCGGCATGCATCGCGTGGTGCGAGAAACGCTGCACGGGGCCCGCCTGGATGGCTATTTCGAGATCTGCGAGGATGACCAGGAAGCCCTCAAGGCCCTGGCTCAGGACTCGTGAACCGAACAAGGAAGGAGATCAGCGGGATGCCCTTATTGGTGGTGGGTTCGATTGCATTGGACAGCGTGCACACGCCGCAGGCGGAACACGAAGATTTGTTGGGTGGTTCGGCCGTCTACTTTTCGTACGCGGCCAGTTTTTTCACGCCCGTACAATTGGTGGGTGCCGTCGGCGAAGACTGGCCAGCAGAGCATACCGAGCTGCTCCGTACACGGCAGATCGACACGAGCGGCATGCAAGTGGTACCGGGCGAGGCGACTTTTCGCTGGCGGGGTCGCTACGAAGTGGATATGAACCAGCGCGAGACGCTGGAGGTCCAATTGAACGTCTTGGATCGCTTCGATCCCGTCCTGTCGGAATCGGCACAGCGCTGCCCCTTTATCTTCCTGGCCAACGGGGCCCCGCGACTCCAGCGGCGGGTGCTGGATCAGGTTCGGGGCTCGCGTCTGGTCGTCGCCGATACCATGGACCTCTGGATCCGCACCACGCATGACGATCTGTTGGAGCTGTTGAAACGCATCGATGGCTTGGTGTTGAACGACAGCGAAGCGAAGCTGCTGACGGGCGAAGAGAATCTCGTGCGGGCCGGCCACCAAGTCCGCCAAATGGGGCCTAAGTTCGTCGTGATTAAGAAGGGCGAGCATGGGGCCATGTTCTTCTCGGAATACGAAACCTATGTATTGCCCGCCTATCCCACCGAGCAGGTGGTCGACCCCACTGGTGCGGGCGACAGCTTCGCCGGGGGGATGATGGGGTACTTGGCCGAACAGGAACGGTTCGATGCCGAATCGCTGAAAAAGGCGATGGCCTACGGGATCCTGGCAGCCAGTTTCACCGTGGAAGACTTCAGCTTGAACCGCTTGCGCCAAATCGATCGCAACGATCTGGACCTGCGGTTGGAACGTTATCGGCAGATGTTGCGTTTCGACGGTCAGTAGACGTCAAGTGGCGAACGGGTGTCATCTTCCCGGCGGCAGGAGTGGTCGAATATGAATCTTCTGGGCTCGTCCACAGGCTATCTTTGGCATGCGATCCCGATCATCGTGGGAATCAGTCTGGTTTACGCCGCCACGCGGCATGAACCGATGTCTGCGATCTTGTACAGCTCGTACCGGACGGCCCAATGGATTGTGTCCTTTATCGCCGTGGTCGTCGCCGTTCTGCTGGTGATTTCCTGGTGGGTCTGATCTCCGTGTGATTGAGAAGAACATGTCCCGATCCAAGAGCGGGTGGTTAGCGGGGGGGTTGACACGTCAGCTCCCCTGCCGAGTTGCGGATGCCGTTCGCCGATCCGTGTGGATTCGACTCGGTCGGCCAACTGCGGTCATCCTGGCCTGGGTCTGCTGGCTTGCCCTGTCCCAGACGGGCCGGGCGGAGCCGCTGTCCGAGCTGTTGTCCGCCCTGCCCGCGAGTGTCGAGGATATCTCCGAGTCGCTGGCGCGGCAGATGGGCCAGCGGGCCGCCACTCTGGACGCCTGGGCTGCCGAACAATGGTGGCCGGAAGACGAACCGGGGGAAATCATCGCGACGGTCCGGCTCCTGGTGGAAACCAAGGCCCAAGTCGATGACGCTCTGGACCGGATGATCGGCCTCCGCGTCGAACTGGCGGATCACGGCAATCCGACTCAACAGCGGCACCAAGTGCAAACCTATTTGGCCAGTACGGCCCAGCTGATCGATTTGTCCGGTCGCCTGCGGCACCGTCTGAGCGAGGTGCTCGAGGCGGCGGCGTACTTCTTGGATGACCAACCCGACTTCTTCCATCGGCTGCTGGAGCTGTTGATCGAGCAGCGGGTGGATGTGGGCGCCGTGGTGATGGCGTATATGCTGATCGATCCGCCGGAGGACAGTGGCCGGCCGGGCTATTCGCCCGCAGAGAAGCACCTGGCGCTGCAGTTGATCAACGTGACCCAGCAGGCGGATATGATCCCGGTAGTGGCAGAATTCGTACGTCAAGAGCGGCATCCGGGCTTGGTGGTGATCGGTGCCGAACTGTTGCGGCGGTTGGGGCTGCCCCAGAAACCGCGTTTACCCCTCGATCCGCGGCTACCCGAGACGCCGATTCAGGCGGGCGAAGTAGGGGAGATTCTCGAAGCAATCGACGCCTCACGCCTGTCGGACGCCCTGCGTGACGTCCGTAGCGATTTGCTGGAATGGTTGGACCAGCGGGAACGCCGGGGGATTGTCGGCGACGTGTACCGACTGGGAACCCTGCGGTTGCGCGCGGGAGACTGGCTGCTGATGCGCAATCCTTCACCCTACAATCTGTTCACCGACTTGTCCCCGGGATGGTTCACCCATGTCGGTGTGGTGGCGATCGAGGAGGGCGAGGACGGGATCCGCCGGTTTGTGATTGTCGAACTGCCGGAACGCGTGCCGCGGATTCCGGCAATCCCGGTCGACGCCTATTTGGCTCGCACCCTGCATTTCGTATTTGTCCGTCACGAAGATCCCCAAGCGGGTCAGCGGATGGGCGAGGCGGCCGCAACGATCATCGGCAACGAGGCCCAATTCGACTTGACCTTCCAAACCCGGCGTGTCCGCGAATTGGACGGCCAGCCCTTGCAGGAAGCCCTGATCCACACCTACTGCGCCGGTTTGCTGTTGATCTGTGCCCAGCATGCACAACTGCCCCGGGAATCGCTGTTTCCCATTACCGAGACCGCGGCCGGCGGGCAGATGGTGGAGAACCTCGAGCGTCTGGGATTGTCGATCGGCGAAGACTTCGTTTCTCCCACCGGGGCGCTGTTCTCTCCCCGGCTGGTGATTGTGGGCAGCCGCGAACCGATGTACGACCCCTCGCGCGAGGTACAGCAGGCGATTTACGATCATTTCGCACGGCGTATGATCCAACGGCCGCTTTCCCCGTCGCCCGACTTGGGACAACAGCTGCGTCAGAAGCTGGCCGAGATTTCGCAGGACACCCCCTGGTTGGCTCGGGCCCTGGCCCGGGCAGCCCATGTCAGCGAGCGGACGGATCTGGAAGCAGCGGCTCGAGCCGCCGCCGTGATCGAAACCCTGGACGAAATCGCCGAGGGCCAATTGAATGCCTTTGCCGAAGCCAGCTACGCGATCTTGACCGATCCGCTCACCGACCAAGGCGAAACCCCCGACGCCCCGCAGCGGGCCGATCGTGTGCGCGAACTGCAACAGCAACACGCCCGGTTGTTCCAAGCCTGGGCCGACCGGCGGATTTCCGTACGCGACGTGCGCATGGCCCTGGTGGACTACTATATCCAACGCGGCTGCCAGCAGTTGGATACCCGTTTCTTCAGCGACCGCTCGTCCGAACCCGAGCATCCCGCAAGCCCATAAGAGTCGCTCGGACGCCGCCCCACCCAGGAACTGGAAAGAATCGCTTGAAAGCGGTCGAGTTATCCCGCCCGCGGTTAGGTTTGTCCGGTTTGGTCTCGAATCGTAGAACGGAATTCATTCCGTTTCCCTGCGGCACGAACGGAATGAATTCCGTTCTACGAGGGGACGGCGTCCTGGTTTGTCGTT
>SLMF01000638.1 GCA_007133715.1 Planctomycetaceae bacterium | reverse complement strand
CGTCATCATCCCTTCAGAGCGCAAGGGCAAACTTCACAGGAGGTGCGAGGTAGCGATAAGGACGTCGTTCCGCCGAGGCGCGTACCAGGACTGGTAACCGGAGCCCCGGCTTGAACCTCGATGAATAAAAATCGATGTCAGGGAGGACCGCTTAGCGGTTGCGTGGAATCCGCGGATTTTGCGGATTTCGTCCTCGTCCCCCTTGTGTCGATGTTTCGCGTAAAGCGGATACCCGAGGTGGCAAGTCGCGTTTCCCGTTTCTTCCCTGTGGCATGCTCTGCCCCGGTGCGCAGTATCTCGCCCAGCCCGATTTCGGTCGATGCGTTTTTGGATACTCCACGTGATCTGAAGGGACTCATTTTATGCTTCTAGAACCGGTCATAGGCATCAATGCCGATCTGCGCCCCCCCCAAAACAACTCACCTGCCTTCACCTTCATTGCCGACGGCTATTACCGGCGAGTGCTGGCCGCCGGCGGCATCCCCGTGATCCTGCCGCCCCTGGAAAACAAACAACAGATCGATCGCGTACTCGACATGCTGGATGGCGTCATCATGATTGGCGGAAGCGATCTCGACCCCCGTCGCGACGGATTCATGTTGCACCCTTCGGTACGCATCATGGACAACCGTCGGGAGACGTTCGACCGGCTACTTGTGGAGCGAATTGCCGATCGCCGCATGCCTCTGTTTGGAATCGGGGCCGGCATGCAGTTGATGAATGTGGCTGCGGGAGGCAACCTTTTCCTGCACCTGGCCGAAGACATTCCCGAAGCCCTCCCCCATAAAGACTTACAGGACCCGACTCATCGTCACAGCCTTCAGGTGGTGCCCGGCTCGGTGATGGAGCGTGTCTACGGTGATGGGGAGATTCGCGTCAACAGCATGCATCACATGGCAATCGATGAAGTCGCCCCGGGGTTTCGTGTCACCGCGCGTTGTCCTGACGGGGTGATCGAAGCCATTGAGAGTGTTCTCTCCGACGACAGCTTCACCCCCAACTGGTTCGCGATGGGCACCCAGTTCCATCCGGAAGCGGATTCGGCGTCGGCCTTAGACATCCGGATCTTCGAGGAGTTTATCGAAGGCGTGATCGCCCATCGCCGCGCCTCACGCGAGATGCGCGCGCTGGTTGCTTAGGCTCGAAGCCGAAAAAGCTGGAACCGAATACTTGCATTTCCCGAAAAACCGTTCAGAGTTTAGTTGCGGTATCTGGGAAACCTAGGTTATTTGGTAACGTTAGGCAATAAATGATTTCTCCAGTTTCGGTTGATCGGCACCCGACCGAAGCGACGTCGATAACCGGCTCTTGCGCCTCCCCCCAAGAAGAATGCAAGAGCCGGCCGGCGGTCGGCATCGAGGGGGAACCGCAGTTACCCCAAAGTCGTCCTCATTACCTGCTGTTCTCGGAAGCTCGCGAAGCTTCCGAGGACGCGTTCGCCGTGGCAGACCAGGGGGGTGCTTGGCACTTTATCCTGGAAGCCGTCGACGGCGGCTCACGTTTCGAGGCCACGGACCAAGAAGAGCCGATGGATCGCGGGCGGATGGAGTTGCTGGCTGTTGTCCGCGGTTTGGAGGCCTTGGACCAACCCTCGCGAGTCACCTTGGTCACTTCCAGCCGTTATGTCAGTCGCGGCCTGCGTTTCGGTTTGGATCAATGGCGGGAAAACGACTGGCACTGGGAACGTTTTGGTGAGATGACGCCGATTCGCAACGGGGATCTTTGGCAGCGGATCGATCGAGCGTTGCAATACCATGAGGTGGAGTGTCGCCTGTGGCGGTTCGATTTGGCCGAACGGACCCTGCGGGGACCGCACCGTCGCATTCGGCCGCCGCACATGCTTGCCGCTACAATCCCTCTACAGAGGGCATCTCAGCAGCCCGATAGCAGTCCCGAACCTGTGTGGCAACTGGAGCAAGAGTTGGCGACCGATGTGGCCGATGTAGGGGAAGTGGCTGATTGGCACGGGTGGGAGGAAGATGGCTCCGGTCGGTCCTGACGAATCGCCGAAACGTGGCGACAAACCGTCGGAGGCATGAAATGTCGCGGAGAGGGCTTGTCCCTGCCCGTACGAGTCGGAGCGACTACCAGCTGGGGAAGAAATTCCGGCCTGCGATACACCAAGCCTCTTGGAGCCAAGGGAAAAATCGCGTATACCTTCTGTAGGGATGCTAGGCCGTGCGCACAACTTTATCGTTGTTGAATGTCGGGGCGGTAGTCAGCGGAACACACGGCAACCCAGCCGAGGTCCTGGGACCTCACCCAGTAGTATGTGAGGGGCAACAATGGACAGCCATTCGTGCTTTTCTGCCTGCGTCGCGTCAGGCCTGGGTGGTCGATCCGGCCCATCCGCTGCCACGCCCGATGCGGCGATTGCATCCTGCTGGTTTTTACGAAGCTTTATGCCCACACTCGCAATCAGCCCCGCTACCGCGATACCGTTTGCAGGTGGCGGATGAGAAAGGGACCATGACCACGATCGACGATCCCTACGCCTTCCCGACCTTTTTCTCCGATTACGACCGCTACCTGCTGGGCGAAGGGCGGCATTACCGTTCTTACGAAAAGCTGGGGGCGCACGGCCGCTCGGTGAACGGTGTGGAAGGTATGAACTTTGCCGTCTGGGCCCCAAATGCGCAGGGTGTCAGCGTGGTGGGCGATTTCAACCGTTGGGACGACCGCTGTCATGCCCTGCGGCGTCACTTCGACAACGGGCTGTGGGAGCTATTCATCCCCGGAATGGGTGAGGACGAACTGTATAAATTCCGCCTTCGCACGCCGCAGGGCGAGACGGTGGAAAAAGCGGATCCCTACGGTTTTCGTACGGAATTGCCCCCCAAATCCGCCTCGATCACCACCAATCTGAACCGGTATGCCTGGCATGACCAAGCTTGGCTGCAGCAGCGAGCCGAGTTTACCTTCCTGCGCCAACCGATCTCGATCTACGAAGTCCATCTGGGCAGCTGGAAACGTCATGGCGGCGAGTGGTATGGTTACCGCGAGTTGGCCCATCGTCTGGTTGCCTACTGTCAGGAAATGGGCTTCACCCACTTGGAACTACTCCCTGTGTGCGAACACCCGTTCTACGGAAGTTGGGGGTACCAGCCCACCGCCTACTATGCAGTCACCAGCCGTTACGGGGACCCCGAAGACTTCATGTACTTCGTCGATCACTGCCATCAGAACGGGATCGGCGTGATCATCGATTGGGTTCCGGCTCATTTTCCCAAGGACGGGCACGGGCTGTGGCGTTTCGATGGCACGGCCCTGTACGAGCACGAAGATCCGCGTAAAGGCGAACACCCGGATTGGGGCACCATGTGCTTCAACTACGGGCGCCACGAGGTCCATAACTTCCTGATCTCCAATGCCCTGTTCTGGCTCGATCGCTACCACATTGATGGCCTGCGGGTCGATGCGGTCGCTTCGATGCTGTACTTGGATTACAGCCGTAAAGAAGGCGAGTGGGAGTCCAATCGTTTGGGGGGACGTGAAGACTTGGAAGCCGTCGCGATGCTCCAGGAATTCAATCGCGTGGTCCACGGCCAGTTTCCCGGCGTCCTGACGATTGCCGAAGAATCTACCGCTTGGGGAGGTGTTTCGCATCCCACCGATACCGGCGGACTCGGCTTCACCATGAAATGGAACATGGGCTGGATGAATGATTCCCTCCGCTACCTGCGACAGGACCCCATCCACCGCAAACACCACCATCACGAACTGACCTTCAGCATCATTTACGCCTTCAGCGAGAATTTTACCCTGCCTCTGTCCCATGACGAGGTGGTTCATGGCAAGGGTTCTCTGATTGGCCAAATGCCGGGCGATCTATGGCAGAAATTCGCCAACCTCCGCCTGCTGTTTTCCTATATGTGGACCCATCCCGGAAAGAAACTCCTGTTCATGGGGGGGGAATTCGGACAGTGGCATGAATGGAATCACGATGGCCAGCTGCAGTGGGAGTTGCTGCAGTGGCGCTCGCACGAAGGTCTGAAAAAGCTGGTGGCGGACCTGAATCAGCTGTACTGCAACTTCCCGGCCCTGTTCGAACAGGATTTCCAACCCGAAGGATTTCAGTGGATCGATTGCCACGATTCTGACCGGAGCGTGGTGTCCTACCTCCGCTGTGGGAGCCGGCCGGACGATATCCTCCTGGTCTGCTGTAACTTCACTCCCGTGGTGCGGCACCAGTTCCCGATCGGAGTGCCCGTGCGAGGTTGGTACCAGGAGATCTTCAATAGCGACTCCGAATACTACGGTGGCAGCAACGTGGGAAATTACCCAGGTGTCGAGTCGCGAGGGGTGGGTTGTCACGGTCGCCCCTTTTCGCTGCGAATCACTCTTCCACCCCTCGCCGCAGTGGTCTTTCAGCCTCAGTCCTAGGGTTAGAGGATAACCTGAATGAATGGAAAATGAACTCGTGAGGGTTCAGGAAAGCGGCGTGTACCGGGAGCGGGGCCCCGGGTTCTTGCGACTTCCGCTAATCGCATACCACCCAAGCACGCGAGCCGCTGCGTGAGGTTCCCGCAGGTGATCGCCGGAGTGCATTTGACGATTTTCCTTTCATCTGGCCACAATACACAGGGGTTGCTTCGTTTCTTTTGTTGGGGATGACCAGTCCTGATGGCTTGCTTATCT
>SLMF01000135.1 GCA_007133715.1 Planctomycetaceae bacterium | reverse complement strand
TCGCAGCCACCTGTTCGGCCGTGTCCTCCGGTCGGAAGCGGACGCGGATCGCCTGATCGTTGCTCAACGTCCCATCCGCATCCATTTCGAAGGTGTAAGACACTTCGCCGTTGCTGACCGTAAACTGGTCCCCATCCGTGATTTCCGAGCCGGCGGTGATGCGCAGGGTCAGCGGTTGGGCCAACTGCATGACCATCGGGGTCTGACCCGTCTGGACCGGATCACCCTGTTCGTCCCGCAGGTGGATATGGCTGGCCGCCGCGACATCCAGTCCCCAGCCCTCGCCATCGAAATGATCGCCGCCCGGCTGGAAGAAATGGCTGCCGGTAGGCATGGGTGTGGGCTGGCCATCGAATTCGGCATCGATCCGGTGACCCAAGTGCAGCGGGTCGCTGGTGATGATGTGGTAGGGTCCGTTGTATTCCAATTCGGTAGGATAGTGACCGGCCGGTGTCTGCGGGGCGCCGCCGAAATCCATGGCGACGTGTCCCAAGACGACGGTCATTTGCGTCCGGCCGTCCAATTGGTTGGGTTTCAAGGCATTGCCGGCCAGATCCTTGACCCCCAGCACCCGCTGGCTGCTGGCGAACACCGGATCCAGCTGTTCCACGGCCAGGGCGCGCTCGATCTCGACCATGTTGCCGCCGGCCGGCACGGCGTGTACGGCCAGCGGGCTGTCGTTGATCGCACGGATCAACGCGACGGCGACTTGAGCCTGGTCGAAGGTCTCTTGGGGCGAGACCACGACCGGGATGGCGGCGGGTGCGCCGGCCAAGCCGACTTGCTCGAGCCCGGTCAAGGAAACGTCCAGGGCATGCCGCGAGGTGCCATCGGTGGGCTCGCCCAGCAGGACCACACCGTGGCCTTGGTTGACAGGATGGAGGCCTTGCAGCGGCGCGTTCTGAATGGCTGCGACCAGGATGTCCGCCAAGTCATCCACCGAGGTGGGCGGAATCCCCGGCTTGCCGATCTGCGACAACCCGGTCTCGCTCACATTCAGCGCGTAGGGCGAAACCGGCGACACGGGCTCGCCCAGCAACACGACCCCGCGGCCAGCGTTGCGGAGACCGCTCAGGTTCTGCAGATCGGAGGCAGCGATCGCGGTGACCAAAGCCTCGGCAATCTCGTCAGCTGTGCTGTCCCAAGAGAACACCACGGGAATGTAAGGCGGGCTGACCGTACTCTCCCCAGGCACCGGGTCCTGGATATCCAGCTGGAAGCGGGCAGTGCGAACGCCGTCGGTCACACTGAAACGCTCGCCGTTCCGCAGGTAGGGGTCGCCGGCGGCGGTGGGTGCGAAACGCGGCTGGCCCTCGGCGTCCGTGGGGACCGCGATGCCGAAAGCGGAGCCGTAGTAGGCGACGACGACGTTCGGCGCCGTGGTCTTGCCACCTTCCAGCGGATCCGCCAGGTCATCCAGTTCGAACCGCACGGTGGTCAGGCCGTCGCTCAGTGAGAACGTATCGCCGTCGGTGATGAAGGGCAGTTCGGTCCCGTCGTCGGCCGCACGCACCTGGCCAGCCACGGTCGGGATGCGAAGACCAAAGGCGGAGCGGACACCGGGTTCGCCCAACGCCACCAGATTACTACCTTCAGTATTCACCCAATGCACGTTCGGGGTACCGCCCAGATGGATCTGGCCCTCTTCCAAGAGGACCGGGGTCAAGCCCAGCTCAGCCCGCCGGATGGCGGTGGCAATCCGTTCGGCGATCGTCTGGTTGATCATTGTGGGCAGGAAGGCGATGGCCACCGCGTCCGGATTCTGCAGCTGGCCATTACTGTCGAATTCGAAGGTGACCAGCTGGGTGCCGTCATCGATCGTGAAGTAATCGCCGTCGATCACGCCCGCCTCCTGGCCCGTGACGATCAGGCTGGTGGCTCGGGTGGTATCCAAGATATGCTCGGCTGTCGTTCCCAGGTGGACCGCGCCTTCGCCGATATGCTGCGGGGCCAAGCCGATGTTGGCGGCCAGCAACCGCTGTACCATGGTTTCCGCGATCTGTTCGGGCGAATCGGCGACGGTGAAGGGAATCGCGCGATTGCCCGGCGCCACGATCCCATTGCTATCGAATTCGAAGGTGACCACGCGCATCATGCCTTCGGGAGGCGACCAGCGAACCGTAAATGACTCGCCGTCCCGGATACCGCCCAGGGCGCCACCCGCTTCGGGGATCGCCAGTTGCAGGGTCTGAGGCACCTCCAGAATGTAGCCCATCTCGATTTCGAACGTCGCGTCCTCGCCGCTCCGGTCACGCACCAGGAACTGCTGGCCGTCCGCCAGTTCTTCCCCGGGCTGAGCTTCGACACGGAAGTGGTCCCGGTTATTGATGCGGATCACGTAGACGCGGTCGCGTTCCCAGATCCCGGAGAGCGGGGTCAGGACGATGATGTCGCTGGTGGCGTTGTAGTTGAACACATAATCCACACCCTCGACCAGCGGGACGCCGTCCTTCAGCAGGGTCACGTTATCCGAGGTGACGGTGGTGCGATCCACGCCGGCCCCGAATTCGGCATCGGCCGGGGGCACGCCATCGACCAGCCGGATCAGGAAACTGGACAGGGCCGTGTCGCCGTCCAGCACGACCACGGCGGGCGAGGGATTGGCATCGCGGCCTTCGGCATCATTGGCTCGCGGGCTCAGCATCACAGCGCTGGGGCCGACGAAATCGGAGCGGTCGAAAGCTCCGCGATCGACAAACACGTTTTCGCCAAACCCGCCGCCGACATCGACGGTCGGATCATCCACGCGCAGCTGGCCGGTGACGTCGGTCGTGGGAGCCAGGATCGGCGAATCGCTGATCCCCAAAATGTTCTTGACTTCTTTCAGCTCGAAGCGTTCCAGCAGCGAGCCGACCGAGCTGTCGATGGCCCGGGACCCGGCGGCCGGGTAGAAGTTGCCGAGGGCCGCATCGCGGAACAGCGGCTCGCCCGGCTCCAACTCGATGGGGAAATCTTCCTGGGCGACGGTAAAGCCTTCTCGATTCTGTTCGTTGTCCTGATAGAGATTCCCGCCCACGACCGTGGTCAACAGCGAGGTGTCATCGATCGAGATCCCCGTGACCAAGCCGGAGAGGATGTTGTTCAGCAGCGTCGGACCGGCCCGGTTCTCGACCAGGATGCCCGCCCCGCTCCGGACGCTGGGGGTGCCGGTGAGCGGATCGAGCCGCCAGACAAAGGTCTGCCCGGCGAACTCTTCGTCCAGCTCCTCCTGGCTCTGCGGCCGGCCGAAGCTGATGAAGTTCGCGCCGTCGCCCGCATCGAAGCCGATTTGAGCGCCCGCTCCGCCGAAACCGTCCTCGCCCGCGTGGTCGTCCCCCGTGGTCCAGTTCAGATCATCATAGTGGAAAGCGACCAGGCTGCCCAACAGCGGATCATGTTCCAGGTACAGCGTAAACGAATTCCGCGTCCCCGGATTGTCGTCGTCCGTGGCGTCGTAGAAGCCCACCTGCCGCCAGTCGATCTGCACAATCGGGTTGCCCGTAATCGGGTTCGTACCGACACTCAGATGCACCGACCCGCTGGAGGGGCCATTGTCCACGGCGGGGCGTGTATCGACATCGGCCCAGAAGGGGGCGATCATCGGGACGCCGTGCGGGAAACCGGCCGCGGAAAATCCTCCCAGCGGTGCCCCGAACGAAACGTTGCCGTTGTTGTTGATGTAGATCTCGTCGTAGCTATTACCGTAGAAGGGGAACTCGAAGCCCAGACTGATCGGCTGGCTGGACACGTTCCGCGCGGGTTCCAGCACCGGCGTTTCATTGATCGGCAGGAACTGGGGCTCCGCCTCCGGCCCGCTGGCCGTGACCCCGCCGACGATGGTATTGTTGAAGATCCGGCCGAAGGGCGTGGGAGCCGTCTGCTGACCCGGTTCGTCGATCGGATCACCGCTGAAGCGGATCCCGCCCGTCCGATTGTTGGACAGGACGTTGTTGAAGATCACCACGCCGGGCACCAGCTGCTGATGGTTCGGCTTGGGCGTGCGGCGCACCGGGCCGGGATGCGGGATCTGGCCGGCCTGAACAACTTGGCCGTTGTCGCCATTGTCCCCGTTGTCGCCATTGTCCCCGTTGTCGTCGTCATCGCCCGGATCGCCGACGTCCACCAATTCGCCACTCCGCGCGCCGGCCTCGGACACAATGCCGTAACCGGCGGAGTTGGTGATCGTATTGGCATGCACCAGGATCTGGCCCTGATCGCGGAAGCGGTTGGTATCGCCCTGTTCGTTGTACAGGATCAGATTCGATCCGGTCGCGGCGCCGAAGGTCAGGTGCAGGTGGTAGAAGCCCGTGCTGCCTTCCCGCCCACTGCCTTCCCGCAGGGGATCGTACTGCCAGTTCTCGGCCGAGCTGATGCCGATGTAGTAGGCACCTGAAAACTGCGGGGTGAACTCCAGATGCGGATCCACCACTCCCGGTCGGCCGGGGATGCGCGAATCCAGCAGGGGTTCACCTTGGCTGTCGAACACCCGCACCAGCGGATTCAAAGTGGAGCCGACCTCGCGGGCATTGACGCCGATCCGCAGGGTTTCGCCCGCGCGCAGCGAGACTTCGAACAGATCGACATCCAGACCCGGACGGAGCGGGAAGTTGGGGTTGTCTCCGATCTCGCCGGAACCGTAGTAGGAAGGCGAGTTCACTCCGATAATGCCCGTGGGAACGGCCTGGTCGAGCGTGTCGTTGACCTCGGGGATGTCCGTGGCGTGCACGGTCACGGTCACCGGCCCGAACAGATTCACCCGGCCGCTGGTGCTGGGCGTGGGATTGCCGGCCCCGACCAGCGTGCCGTCGGAAATGGCGGCGGTGATGTCCAGCACCGCCTGGACATCCGGACCGTTGATCGCGTCCCGCAGCCGCTGGGCAATCAGATAGTCCGGCTCGGACGGCCGGAAGGGGATCCCGATCCGGCCCTGCTCGGCCCGGTTGTTGGGGATCGACAGGTCGACATACTGGAATTCAACCTGTCGCAAACCATCGCTGAGCGTTAGCAGCTGGCCGTCGGCGATATCCAGGCCGCGTTGCACGACCAGCGTGACGCCCTCGGCCAAGCGGTCGTTGGTGTCCATGCTGCGGCGCCCGAAGGCGTCGACCAGGGGCGCGGAGAAGCCGGGTCCCTGGCGGATCTCCAGCTGGTATTCCCCGGTGTCTCGGCCGCTGCCATAGGGATTCACCGTGAAACCGCTGGCACCCGCGTCGGCATAGCGAACCTGTTCGCCCCGTTCGGCAAAGCCGATGATGAAGTCGTCCAGGTACAGTCCTTCGAACTGGTTCGCCTGTCCGCGTTGGGGCGAATTGAAGTTGCCCAGCCAATCGCCGGGCAGGCTGTTGGCCAGTCCCAGCGGCCCCGGGTCCGTAACCCGCTGGCCGATGATCCGGATCAGATCCCGATCCTGCTTGACCACGTCCGCGGGCGTGTCCAGACGCAGGTTGCCGGCGGCATCGGGCGTGAAGGCGATGTCGGTCGGGAAACCGGCCGTATGCCGCAACGTCACCCGCCGCTGGTCGGCTTGCCCCGCCCCGCCGCTGGACGCCTGCAGATTCAAGGCCAGGGTGGCGTTGATGGCCTGGCTGATCGCGGCCGCCATGTCGGTGGCCGTGAAGTCGTCACTGGGGGCGAACCGCACGGCCACATTCGGCACCTGAGCCCCGGCCTGTCCCGTCCCGGTCAGCACGCTGGTGTTCAAACGGACCTCGAGGGTTTCCGGGTCGCCGCCCACCTCCACCCGTCCGTCCCCCGCGTAACGGGGACTCAGCCCCAGTGTCTCCTGGCTGATGATCGCATCGACCAACGCCCGGGAGACGTCGTTCTGATTGGCGGTGGTGGTGAAGGGCACCGGAATGCGCCCCGCTCCGACGCTGCCGTCATTGTCGAATTCGAAAACGTATTCGACAGGCGCCAGCGGATCGGTCAGGTCGGTGATCGTGAACGTTTCGCCGTCGACCACCCCGCCCAGCAGCCCGCCGGCGGCCGGAACCTGCAGGCTCATCTCGTCCGGCTGCGTCAGATTATTGGTCAGGGTCACCGCATGGATCTCGGAGGTCCCCACATGGATGCGTCCCCCACCCTGATTGACCGGGAAGAGATTCAAGCCGGAGACGGCGGCTTCCAACGCGGCCACTACCTTCTCGGCGATCGCCTCCTGCGTGTCCTCGTCGCTGATCGCGATGGGGATATTGCCGGCTTCCCACACACCGTCCTTGTCGAATTCGAAGCGAACGCTGTTGGCCCCCTCGGTGACCAGGAACGTCAGTCCGTCTGGAATCACGCCCGGTTCACCGCTGACCGTCAGTGCCGGTGCGGCCGAGGTGTCCAGCTGATACTGCTCGCCCGCACCCCAATGGATCTGCCCCTCGCCCAGATACTCGGTGGCGATCCCCAACCCGACCTGGTCCATCTGGTACATGATCTCGCTGGCGATCTGATGGGGCGTGCTTCCGGGCGCCAAATTGATCACGGCGCTGCCCGGCCGGACGACGCCGTCGATATCGAATTCGAAGCGGAAGACCTGGGTCCCGTCGCGGACCAGGAACCGCTGGCCATCGACCAGTTGATCGTGCTGGCCGGTCTGCGTGAGCCGGGTTCGTCCGGTATCGGCGGTGACCCGAGCTGTGGCCGTGGTATCGTGGGCGACGGAGCCCAGATGGATCCGCACGTGCCCGGTGGAGCGGACCGGATTCAGCCGCAACCCGGGGGTATTTTGCAGGGCCAGCAGGATCCGGTCGGCGATCTGGTCGGCCGTATCGGTCATGCGGTAGTCGATACGAATCGCGCCGGGCGAAACGCCGTCGCCACCGGGCGGATCGTCCAGGTTGTCGAATTCATACACGAAGGTGCTGGGACCGTCGCTGAGGGTGAACTGGTCTCCGTCGTTGAGGTCCGCGCCGCCGCCCAGCGGTGCCTGCAAGGCCAGGGGGCCGGTTTGGAACAGCGGGCTGTCGGGCGGCAGAGAAAGGGTGAAATTGGCCCCGCCACCCAGGTCGATGTTGCCCCTGCCGCCCAGCATCGTGGGCTGGACATTCAAACCGGACTGGGCAATGGCCAGGATGATCTCCTGACCGATCTCGTCCGCCGTGCTGGTGGGCGTGAACCGGAGCTCGCTGTGTCCGGGCAAGACGCCGTCGCCAAACGCCGTGTTCTCGAACTCGAACACCACCGGCTCGTCCAGCAGGCCGTCGTGGATCGTGAACCGCTCGCCGTCCTCGATGCCACCCGCCGGGATGTGCAGGGTCAGCGGGTCGGGCAGCTGCAGTGAGAGGGTCTCGGGAACCTGGATCGTCGCGCCGGCGGTCACCCCGGGTTCTCCCGGACCGCGCCGCAGGGTGCTGCCGGGACTGAACGTCAACACGGTCCCGGGCGCCCCGCCCAACTGGACACGATTATCGCTCAACAGCCGCGGGGTCAGACCCAAGAGATCGCGGGAGGGATGCTGGCTCAATACCTGCACCGTCTGCCGGGCAACGCCCAAGCCGCTTTCCGATTCCGCGATCGGGATCGGCGTATGACCGGGCTGGACCGCACCGTTCTTGTCGTATTCGAAGGTCACACTGACCGTTCCCGAAGCATCGGTCAGGGTGAAAAACTCGCCGTCGGAGATGCCGCCAGCCAGGGCTTGCCCGCCGGCGCCGGGGATCTGCAGGACGTAACCGGTTTCGAATTCGTAGATCACCGGCGGGTTGATGCCGTCGCTCAGCGTGAACGTATCGCCATCGGCGAACTGGGCGCCGCTGGCGGCGATGATCGTCGGGTTGTACAAGTGCGATTCCAGGCTGCTCTTGATCGCCGTGGCCACTTCCTCTCGCGACATGTCCGTGTGGAAGGGCACCAGGATGTGGCTCAAGGCCGAGGGATCGTTACGGCCGACGACGCCATCGATGACCAGATTCGAATCCTCGCGGACGACTTCGATCTGGCTCACTCCCTGGAGATTGACCCGGTTCATCCGCACCTGCGGTGCGACGGGCGAGGTATATCCCGGATCGCCGTCCAGATGGGCCGTCACGCCCACCAGTTCGCCGCGGCGCACCGCGTCCGCGATGGCCAACGCAAACCGCTCGGCCACATCATTCGCCGTCTGGCTGCTGTCCACATAGATCGGGATCACGCCTTCGGTGCGCAGCGCCGTCACGCCCGGCGAGAACGACACGGGGCCGGGGTTGCCCGGTGCGGGTTCGAGCACGATCACGCGGGTGTCGGGATAAGCGGCTTGGCTCGCCACCACCTCGAGCGCGGAATCATTGATAGCCTGAATCATCCCGGGCCGATCCGCGGCGCCGGGGATCACGGCCGCCGCGCCCTGGATGATCTCGTCCAGGCTGTCGGTCGGCAGGAAGGGGATGGGCACGTGGCCCGGAGCGGTCCCGGGCCGGCCCTGCACGGTCAACTCGGGCGTTCCACTCACGTCCAGCGTGTGCTCGACGCCGCCGGCCAGGTCGATCAGGTTCACCAACCCGCCGTCCAGCGCGACCGCGCGGAGCGTGGTGGCTTGGAATTCGGCATTGATCGCTGCGGCGATCCGTTCGGCGATCTCGTCGGCGCTGCGGGGAGTCAGGGTCTGGTTCAGCCCGAACGCGCCGCCCGTCTCCAGACGGTGCTGGGGCGTGGTCCCGCCCAACACGATCTGGCCGTCGACCACCTCGGCCGGGTCTGGCAACGTCAGCCCCAACACCTGGCCGTCCACACCCTCGATCTCGTCCAGGGCCAACAGAATCCGCTCGACCGACTCCTGCTGATCCAAGGCCCGCAAGCCGGCCGTCGTGGTGGGCGCGTTGGCCGCGTTCAAACGGTGGGCGGGCGTGGTGCGATCGAAAATCACCAAACCCGGATCGTCCTCGGAAAGCCGGGGGATCAGATTCAAAACCGGCCGACCAGCCACCGCCTCCAGAACCCGCTCGGCCAACTCTTCCTGCGTCGTAAAGTGGTTGAAGAGGATCTGCACGTCGCCCACCGGCGCCCGGGCGGAACCCTCTTCGAAGAACTCGAACACCACCGCAGGCTGGGCACCCTGCGGGCCGTCGGGATCGATCGAGAAGGAATCGCCGTCCAGCACGCCTCCAAAACCGCCACCCGCCGCCGGCATCTGCAGGGTCAGATTGTTCGCCACGTTCACCCGCTGGTTCTGCGGATTGTTCAACACCCCGGTCTTGTCGAATTCGAAGGTGTACGTCGTGGCGCCGCGGATCAGACGGAAACGATCGCCATTGTTCAGGGCCACACTGCCCGCGGCCGGTACCACAATCGTCAGGTTGTCGGTGATCTGGATGATCACGTTGTCAGGCCCGGGGGGATCTTCGAGATCGATCACCACCCCATCCTTGTCGAATTCGAAGGTAACCGGTTCGTCGTCCTCGTGCAGGGCCACCTGGAACGTCTGGAAATCGGCCAAACTGGCACCGCCGTCGGCCGGCACTTCCAGCACGTAGCCGCTGTCGAACTCGAACGAGATCGTTTGCGTCCCATCGTGGATCTGGAACACGTCGCCGTCGTTGAGTTCGGCGCCTGCCACGGCGATGATGTTGGCCGGCGTCAGCACGCTGTCGCTGTACTGCAACACAACCGTGCTGCCCAGTTGGTCCGTGACCAGGATTTGCTCGCCGGATTGGATCGCCGCGCCGCTGGGAGCGACGAAGGTCAGCCCGGAATCGAACTCCAGGACCTGGTCATCCAGCATGAACGTATCGCCGTCCCGGATATGGATCCCGGCCACCGCGCGCAGTTCGTCGCCCGTCGTACTGACATCGCCCACGTTCATATCGCCAGCGGTGCTGAAGTCGATCCGCAGGCGGAGGTTCTCGCGGCCCGCGTACTGGTCCAAGGCCACGCGTGCCTGCCGCCACTGGGCCTGGTCGAAGGTCTCCTGGACGTCGAAGGGGCCGATATCCTGCAATTCGTCGTCGAACGGCGCCGGTCCCCGATAATCATTGTTCGTCGTCAGCAGCTGCCACTCGCCGTCATTGTCGGAAATGAACACGCGGAAGGAATCCTGCATGATCTGGCCCGGCGCGCTGTTGGCATCCTGAGTATCCAGGAAGTAGGTGAAATACAGAGCCGGGCGATCGGCGGCCGCGTAGCCTTTCAAACTGAATTCGTGGCTGACCACGGAGCCGTGGGCACCGCCGGGGTAGTCATAGGTACGGGGTCCGAGCGGATTTCCGTTCAGATCGTAAGCAAAGCCGCCGCCGAAGTGCAGGCTGCGTGTCCCGCCCACGGTCCGTGTCGGGTGCGGTTCGTGCCCCGCGTCGTGCTGGCGATAGGAGACGTAAATCGCTTCTGAATCGAAGGCGTTGGGCAAGGACGTGAAATTCCCCAGCCGGTAGTCCATGGCCGTCGGCGGTTGCCGGTTCCCCGGTGCCGGGCCCGTCCCGGTCCAGAGGGGATCGAAGTCGTTGTTCAGCGGCGTGATGCCGAACAGGTTCTGATCCAACGTAGAAAAGGCCAAACCGTGCACGCTGTTGAAATGCACGCCCGTGCTGACGCTGGTCGCCCCGTCGACAAACACCGGCTGCAGTTCGCCCGCCGTATTGAAGGCATACAGCCTGCCGTTGGTATCCGCCGCGAACAGCATGTCGCGGTAACGACCGTTTTCCACGGTCGGCGGACCCGCGGTCAGGGCGGCAAAGCGGATACCTTGCAGATCGGGCCCGGAGCTTTCGATGTAGGTGGCCGTCGCGTTGGCACTGAACGGATTGTTCACGCGGTACAGACCACCCTGGTCGCTGACGGCGTACAGGGTGCCGTTCAAGGTCGCCAGGCCGGTGACGATCCCGCCGGGGCCCGAACCGGCCACATTGATCTGGACGCCCGGACCCAGGGTCACGTTGCCCCGATTCAGACGCACAAACCGGTCCACGGCGGTTGCCCGCAGCACCGTCGGATCGTTGGGATCGGCCGGATTGCGGAAGGCCTGATTGATGGCTTGGGCCATTTTCGTGGTCAAGCCCGGCAGCCGCTCGTCCGGCTGGCCATCCAGGTTGCGATCGACCCAGCGATCGCCGGGCGTATCGTCGGCCAGCAGGGGAATCCGCTCGTTACCGGCCGAGACGCCGAAGGCGCTGGTGGCCACGGGGGTCCAGACGGGCACGCCGGCGAAATCGGCCGTGCGGGCATCGGGGAAATTGATGCGTGAGAAAGCCCCGCCGACTCCGGCTGCCGCGTAATCGACGTGAGAACCGACCACGGCTGCCACCCGCGTGGCGATGAAGTGGTCCGTCAGGTTCCGCCCGGCCGGGAACGCTGGCACAAAGCCCTCACGGGCCGGATCACGCTCGTAAGCTTCCTCCACCCCGGCGATCAGGGTGAAGCCCAGATTGGAATCGGTCAGGTCCGTAATCCGCGAGGTGCCGGGCACGAAACGAGCCTGATGGCCATTGATCACCACGCGGTCGCTCACCAGTTGGGTCGTCGCATTGAAGGCGAACTCGCGGACCACCACCGTATTGGCCGCCCCGCGGAGGACCCGCGAGCGAGTGAGGTTGGCCGAGAGGGCGGTGAAGATGCGGTTGGCCATCTCGGCCTGGGTGGTCGGCGGTATGGGATCGTTGTCGTCGTCGCCCGGATCGCCGGGGAAGAAGGGGATCGGGATCCGCCCGGGTGCCGGGTCCGTACCGGCCAGCACGAATTGGAAAACACGTCGGAGGCCGCCGTCGAAGACTTCCAAGGTCATTCCGGAAGCGTAGGCGTCGCCGGATTGGGCTTGGATCCGGGTGGTACTGGCACTGGCCTCCAGGGCCGCGACACTGATGGCCGAGGCCACCTCGTCAGCGGTGAACTGGGCGGCGGGCACGAACGGCACGCGGATCGCCCCTTGGGTCACGCCCGGCCGACCCGACTGGGAAAGACTGGGGGCGTTCAAGGTATTCAGGGCGTGGTTCGGGCTGCCTTGCGGCAGACCGTCATTGCCGCCCAAATGCACGCGGCCGCGGCCCAGATTGAGCGGCTCCAACTCCAGACCCGCGCCTTCCACCGCCAACACGATCCGCTCGGCAATCTCGTCGTGCGTGTCCCGCTGGCCGATCTGAATCGGGATGTTCGGCCCCACCGGAGGATCGCCGACATGGAACTCGAAGACCCGGGTGACGCCCAGCCCGTTGCTGATCACCATCGTCTCGCCGGGCGAGATCCCGGCAGCCTGGCCCGTGGCTTCGATGCTGGGGGCCTGGGTCGCGACCAGCGAATGCCCCGAGCGGCTGCCCAGATGCACCAGCCCATTGCCCAGATTCCGCGGTTGCAGATTCAAATTCAAGGCCGCGTTTTCCAGCACTTCGACGATGGTCCGGGCGATCTCGTCCCGCGTGTCCGTCAACGTATAGGGGATCACATGGGCAGGATCCGCAACGTCCGTAATTCCGTCCCGATCAAACTCGAAGGTCACCGAAATGGTCTGCAGGCCGTCATTGTAAGAGACGGTAAAACGCTCGCCGTCCTGAATGCCGCGGCCGCCGGCGATCGGCAGCTGCAGCTGGTAGCGAAGGGGCGTCTGCAGCGTGAAACCGCTGTCGAATTCGAACCTTTGCAGCTCGCGTTGCTGCGCGCTGTAGGGGAACATCTCGATAAAGAAATTCTCGCCATCCCGGATCTGGCCACCGTGGACCGCCTGCAAGATCGGCGCAGGTCCCACACTGCCCTCGATCCGCACCCCCACGACCCCTTCGGCCACCTGCAAACCGCTCTCGCCCTCGAAGGACACCCGGCTGGAGCGGCCCGGTGCGTGAGCCGTCAGGATCCCGTCGAACGCATCTTCGACATTGACGGCGTCGGCCAGCAGGGACGCCAGGCGATCGCTGGTCGTGCCCGGGCCGAACACAATCTCGGTCGCCGCGGGGTCTTCGCGAGCGTCCGTCCCGGCCAACAAGAATTCGTAACTGCGGGCCACCGTGGGCGAACTGACCGTGACCACCGCATTGTTGCTGAGCGAGCCGTCAAAGACGAACGAAGCCCCCGTGTCGAACTGGAAGATGTTGTTGTCCAGCTGGAAGAAATTGCCGTCACGGATCGAGCGATCGACGTTGACATCGATGGTCTGAATCACCTCCGGCCCCGTGTCGAACTCGAAGGTGATCTGATTGGCCCCATCCAGCACGGTAAACGTATCGCCGTCGTGCAGGTCGGAGCGTGAGCGGAGGATATCCGTGCCGGGCAGGGCGACCGTGGCCGGCACCGGCTGCAGGCGGGGACTGGTCAGCAGCTCGCCCCGTTCGCGGATGTTCGTCCCGGCGCCTTGATAAATCGTCTCGCCGATCTCCGGATCGTCCGTACGGTCCGGTTGGGCACCGCTGGTGGCTTGGCCGAAACTGCCCGAGCGCTGGTCGGCCACGAAGTGATAGAGGATATTTTCCAGAATCTGCACACCGGGCAGGAATTGCGGCGAGCCGGCAAAACCGCGATTGCCCACCGCGAACCCGTGGGCCGCATCGAAGATGGAAATCGCATTGAATTCGATCCCGTCCCCAATCCGCGCATCCGCTTCGGTATTGAAGTGGGAGCGGATCGAAGCCTCGGGATCGTCCGGATCTCGCTGGTAGGTCTGGATCCCGTCGTCGCGGAGGATAGACGCCGCGGCGTTGCCCGGACTGATCTGCAGGAAATTGCCGGACAGCCCGTCCCGGGGCGCTTCCGGAATCGGCTCGTTGGCCGACAAGCGGTAGGCGTACATCAGACCGTTGGGATGCATGGCGATGTCGCCCACCTGATGCCCAAAGGTGCCGACGTTGGTTTCCACGGCTCCGGTGAAAGGATTGACGGTCAACACGGTCGTGGACGTAGGATCGCCGGGAATCCCTCGATCACGCGTCAAGAACAACGTCACGTCGCCCAGATGATAGGGTACGATCGAGTCTTGGTCGAACAGCACGGGAGTCTGGGGCGGGTCGGCCGTCCCGCCGCCCGAACGGTCGAGATGATCTTCGGCAATCCGCCGCACCGCCCCGATCGGTTCCAGCCGCACGTTCGGGTTCGAGGCCGTCGCCTGCAGGAACTGATCCATTTGCGCGGGCATCCGGATGTCGGGCACCACGGCCACGTAATAGGTTCCGATGCCTGGATCGAAGGGATTCGGGCCGGCCGGCAGATCGACCACGCCCAAGAACGGATCGGTCGCGCCGACACTGCCCCGCGACAGGTCGTCGATGTGGGAACTGCCGGGCGTGGCCGGACGGTCATCGGCGATGTTGCTGTCCCGGCTGGAATAAATCAAACGCCCCTGGTGGTCGAACAGATAGAGGGCCGCATTGGGCCGCCCGTCCAGACCGCTGGCATAGTCCAGATCGAACACGGTTTCGAAGCTGCGGACCAGGAACGGAGCGCCGAAATCCTCATACCGCACTTCAAACCGGTAGAAATCGATATCCGGCGTGAGCAGATTCCCATCCTCCATCCGGTCCAGCACCCCGCCGATGGAAATCGCCGCCCGGTCGCTGGTCAGCAGATTGCCAACCACCTGGGCACTGCCCAGCGTGTTGTTGAAGGCGGCCGTCTCGGTCGCCTCACCCGCCAGCGGCGAATGGACCGGCAACCCGAGCATCTCGATGCCGTTGGTGGCATAGTTGATGCTGGCGTAGCGGATCGTCGAGCCGCCGATTTCCTGGAGCTCGCGCAACCGGAGTTGTAACTGGTAGGCGCCCGAGGTGAGCCCTTGATCGAGTTGCTGCAAATCCGGGCTGTTGCTGCGGACCCGGACATGGTACGTCAGCGTGCGATCGGGATTGTTGGGGTCGGCGGTGCCCGGCAAGACCACGCGCATCCCGGCGTCGCGCGGATTGGTGCCGTAGAAGTCCTTGCCGGGGTTTTGAGGCGTCTTGATCATCGGCCGGGCACGGCCCTGCAGCAAGGTCGCATCCTCCAACCGCTCCGGCGTCAGGTTCTCCGCCGTCCGCTCGCCAGGCTCCAAGTAATTATCCGGATTCCGCTGCTCCTGATAGGAATTCATCGAGCGGGCCACCACCTGGCCGCTGCTGTCCAGCAACTCGACGACCGCATCCAGGGCGTGCGTGGTGCGGTCCAGATCGAACCAGACCTCCGTCCCCGGAATGGCCTGGAAACTGTAGACGTCGATGTCTTGCGGATCGTTCAAAAAGCCCTTGATCGTGAAACCCAAGCGGCGGTTCTCGTCGCCCGCATACTCGTGCGGGGCCAGGGTGCCCATGAATTGGGCACTGTCGGGCGTGGCATTGATTCCGGGCGAGTCCACATCGCGGGGCTCGTACTCGTTGATCAACTCGACGTTGCGGTCGTGGCTGAAACGGTCCAGGCGAATACTGTTCCAATCGCCAGGGCGGGGCGGCGTCCGCCCGCCGTCGTTGTTCGTGTCGTTCTGCGGAGAACCGTTCGGACGCAAGCCCGCCGCATGACTGTCGTCGGCCAACGAAGTCAGCACCACCGGCGCTCCCGGATGCCCGACCACCTGGATGATCCCGCCGATGCGGTCGTGGATTTCATGCGGCACGCCGGTCGCGACAAAACCCGCCTCGCTGCCGCCTGCCGGATCGCTGTACAACTTGACCACCAAGCTCTCGGTGGGGCTGCTGGCCAAAGTCAATCCGCCGTAGGTGTGGAAATCGCTGACGTAGATCGTGTCCAGCACGACGTGCACGATGTCCGTATCGTCCCACACACTCTCCGTCGTCAACGTCTGGCCGCGGACCACCATCCCGTTGATCTCGGTGTTGTCCAGACGATTTCCCAGCACCAGGGGACCCTGGTTGTCGCGGTAGCCCGGCACGCGATCGATCAAGCCGGTGGCTCGGCCCGGATCGCGTTGGTACACGTGGTTGAGGGCGTTGACGTTGATGCTGATCGCAGCCATGGCCTGATGCGGATTGAGCGGCGTATCGGTGCGGTCGGCGTTCGGGTTATTGCGGAAGATATTGTTATAGATGGTGGGCTGGGCCTGGCGGACGAAGATCACGGCGGGTTCGTTGAAGCCACGTCCGAACCGATTGGGTTCGGCCTGTCCCCCTTGCCCGCGGGCATTGAATTCGAACACGGAATGGGCGATCCGCGCCCGGGCCTGCTCGTGGATTTCCAGCACGTTGAAGGCGGTGAAGGTACCTTCGACCCGGGTCACGCCGCCGCCGTAAGCCAGCACGGCCTGATCGATGCTCACTTGGGACAGCGGCCAGGCATAGATCCCGCCCCAGTCTCCGGCTTGCGGCGCGTTCGGTCCGCCGGGGACCATGGGGCCGTCATTGCCCGTATCGAACGTGCCGCCCGCCCCGTAACGGTCGTCTAAGATCGAAGTGAAGATGATCTCCCGCCCGTCCTGGGATTCGGCCAGCAGTTGAGCCCCCATTTCGACATCGATCCGGGCCCCGGCCGATTTGACCACGAGCGAGGGGTCGATCCGCAGTTGGGCATTGGTCCGTGGCAGGATGTGCCCCATGTTCAGCAGCACCCGGTCTTCCGGCTCGATCGGCTCGCCCGCATCCACGAATACCGGCTGGTCCTGGAAAGCCACCTCTCCTACGAATTCATAAGGCCCGCCACCCTCCGCATTACTGCGGTAGATTCGCCAGGCCACGTACTCGGT
>SLMF01000396.1 GCA_007133715.1 Planctomycetaceae bacterium | reverse complement strand
TCTCGAAATAGCGGATCACCGGGTCGCTGCCGAATGTCTCGCGCACCCCGCGCCGCCAGGCGTCGTCATGCGCCGCCTCGGCCGCGGCGCGGGTCTTCCACAGGTAGAAGGCGCCAGCCTGCCCGGCCGCCGGATCGTAGAGAAATGTCTTGCGGATCAGCGCGTCATTCGCGCGCCATTTCGGTGCGATATCGAGCATTCCCTGAACGATCTCTTCACGGCTCTTCCCGGTGGGCAACGCAAAAAGCACATACTCCGTGATCATGGCCTGATCTCCCTTGCTCGGATATTCTTGCAGGTCGGACGCGGCACGGCGCCGCAACATACGGACATGACGCGATCTGCCACAAAAAAACAGTTTGCACCACAAACAACCGACTTGTAAGTTTCAAGCGGGGCACTGTCGAGGTGACCGATGTGGCACACGGCGAGCGAACCGGCGTCACATGAACGAGCGACAGGATCCGGAGAGCCATCAGGTTCACCGGCGGCCAAACGAAACACTGGGAGGACACCGAATGTCTAGAACGACCCTCATGAGCAGCTGCGCGGCCATCGCCGTCGCAGTCGCCACGACCACCGCAGCAGTGGCACAGGATGCCCCCGTGACCCTGCGCCTCGCGCATTGGGTGCCGGGAACCCATCCGATTCAGGAATACGGGATGACCGAGTGGGCCGAGTCGATCAGCGAGGCCTCCGAGGGCACGATCTCGATCGATTTCTATCCCGCCCAGCAACTGGGGCAGGCGGGTGACCATTACGACATGGCGCGCGACGGCATCGCCGACATCGCCTTCGTCAACCCGGGCTATCAGCCGGGGCGCTTCCCGATCGTCGCAGCGGGCGAGCTGCCCTTCCTGTTCTCCAACGCAACCGGCGGCTCTGCGGCGCTGGATGCCTGGTATCGGCCCTATGCGGAGGAGGAGATGAGCGATGTGCATTTCTGCCTCGTGCATCTGCACGCGCCGGGGACGTTCCACTCGAGCACCCCGATCCGCGTGCCGGCTGACATCGAAGGGATGAACGTGCGCCCCGCGCATGCGACCATGGCCAATCTCATCAGTGAGCTGGGCGGGCAGAACTTCCAGGTCTCGGCACCCGAATCGCGCGATGCGCTTGCGCGTGGCGTCGCTGATGCGATCACCTTCCCGTGGAACTCGATCCTGACCTTCGGCATCGACGAGGCCGTGAGCTATCACACCGTGATGCCGCTTTACGCCACGACCTTTGTGTGGGTGATGAACCAGGGCGCCTATGACCGTCTGTCGGAGAATCAGCAGGCGGTGATCGACGACCACTGCAACTCCGAATGGGCCGAGCGTGTCGCCACCGGTTGGGCCGAAGTCGAGGAGGCCGGCCGCGAAACGCTTCTGGGCATGGAGGGCCATGAAGCGGTCGAGCTGAGCGATGAGGAAATCGCCCTGTGGCAGGAGGCGGCCGAGCCGCTCGCCAGCATCTGGGCGGATGCGGTCGCCGAGCGTGGCCACGAGGATCCGTTGGCGATGCTGGGCGAGCTGCGGACTGAGATCGAGGTACGCGGCGCGGCCTACTGAGGCCGCCACCGCGGCGCCTTGCGCAGGCGCCGCAGCGAAGCCGGCAGGTCCGGCTTTCAGTGAACGCGGGCCGGGGCGGTTCAGCCCCGGTCCTTTCAGGCGGGGAGGCGCGCCAGGCCATGCGCAATATCGAAGCGTTGATTCGCCGGGTGGTCGCGTTCACGGATGCGGCGGCGGCGATCTTTCTGATCATCATCACCGTCCTCACCTTCACGGCGGTGGTGATGCGCTATGTGCTCTCGCTGCCGTTTCCCGGATCCTTCGATGTCAGCCGGCTGCTGCTGGGCGTGGCGATTTTCTGGGGTATCGCGGTCGGCGCTTATCGACGCGAGCATATCTCGGTCGATATCCTCTATCAGGTCATGCCGCGGCACATTCAGCGCGCCATGAACCTGTTGGGCGACGTCATTTTCGCCGGATTCATGGGGCTGTTCGCCTGGATGCTCCTGCGCCAGGTGGAGCGTGTGCATGCCTCGGGTCAGACGACCTTCGAGCTTTCGATCCCGATCTGGCCGTTCCACGCTGTCGCATGGCTGGGTATCGTCCTGTGCTTTGTCGTGCTGATCGCGCGCATTCTCCGGGCGCTCTTCCTCGGCACGGACAGCTCGCAAGAGCCTTCTCAACCGTGAGGCTACCTCTATGAGTCCCGAAGTTGTCGCCATCGGCGGTTTCGTCGTCCTGTTCGTGCTGCTGATCCTTCGCGTTCCCATCGGCGTTGCGATGGGGATCGTCGGGCTTGGCGGGTTCGGGCTGATGACCTCCATGCAGCCCGCCTTGAGCGTGCTGGCACAATCGCCGATCCGCACGGTAACGGATTACTCGCTCAGCCTGATTCCGATGTTCATCCTGATGGGCACCGTCGCCTCGGCTTCGGGGATGAGCACCGAGCTCTACCGCGCGGCCAATGCATGGCTGGGGCACATGAAGGGCGGCGTCGCCATGTCCACTGTCGCGGCCTGCGGCGGCTTCTCGGCCATCTGCGGCTCGTCGGTGGCCACTGCGGCCACGATGGCCAAGGTCGCCCTGCCCGAGATGAAGCGCTACGGCTACCCCGACAGCATGGCGACCGGGGTGATCGCCTCGGGCGGCACTCTGGGCATCCTGATCCCGCCATCGGTGGTTCTGGCGCTTTACGGCGTGTTGACTGAGCAGGACATCGGCAAGCTCTTCATCGCAGGGCTGTTGCCGGGGCTGCTCGCGATCTTTTTCTACATGATCACCATTCGGCTCTATGTCCGCTTCAAGGGCGGGGCGATCCCGCGCCAGGAGCGCGCAACCCTGCGCGAGCGGCTGGAGTCGATGCGCGGTGTGTGGGCGATCGCGCTGTTGTTCATCTTCATCATCGGGGGCATCTATGGCGGTGTGTTCACCCCGTCAGAGGCCGCCGGGATGGGAGCGATGGTGGCGATCATCATCTCCATGGTGCGTCGCAAGCTCGACCTGCGCGGCCTGTTCAAGTGCCTTGTCGAGGCGATCCAGATCTCGGCGGGGATCTTCATGATCCTCCTGGGTGCGATCCTGTTCGGCTATTTCCTCACCGTCACGCAGGTGCCGCAGAACGTCGCGAACACGCTGCTGAGCTGGAATCTCGGCCCGACTGGCACGCTGCTGGTGATACTGGGCTTTCTGGTGCTGCTGGGCTGCGTGCTCGACGCCATGGCGATGGTCATCCTGATGGTGCCGATCCTCTATCCCGTCTCGGTCGCGCTGGGCTTCGATCCGATCTGGTTTGGCGTCGTCATGGTGATGACCGTGGAGCTGGCGCTGATCACGCCGCCGGTGGGCATGAACATCTTCGTCATCTCGGCGCTGGCGCGCGGCGTGGGAATGCAGAAGATTTATGCTGGCGTGCTGCCCTTCGTTGCCGCTGACTTCCTGCGCATCGGCATGGTCATCGCCTTTCCCGCCATCGCCCTCTATCTGCCGAGTACCATGTGATGAGCCATCCCTATCTTGCCGATACGCCCTTCGCGACGGTTGACGCGCAACTGGCCGAAATCCTCGATTTCGGTGATACGCCGGTGGGCCATCGCCGGGTGATCCATATCACCGGCGGCACGGTCGAGGGGCCGGGTCTCAAGGGACAGATTCTGCCTGGCGGTGCCGATTGGCAGATTGGCCGCGCCGATGGGGTGGCCGATATCCATGCCCGTTACACCATCGCGGTCGAGGGTGGCGGCCATATCCTCGCTGAAAGCAAGGGGCTGCGCCACGGCCCGCCCGAGGTGATCGCGGCGCTGGCGCGCGGCGAGGATGTCGATCCGGCAAGTTATTTCTTCCGGGTTCTCTACCGGTTCGAGACCGGCGTGGCGTCGCTCGACTGGCTCAACCGCACCATGGCGATCGGCGTGGGCCGGCGCCTGCCACGCGGGGTGAAGATCGACCTTTACGAGGTGCTCTGAAGCGTTTCTTGCCTCGCCGCGTCAGTCATTGCCGGGTTGGGGTTCGGGGGCCGAGTGTTTGTGGCTCTTCGGCGTGTCGGTCGCGTCTCCGCCCCCCGGCCTGCGCGCCGATCTGTTTGGCGCGCCGGATACACCGGCGTCGTCGCGACCGAATACCACCCCGGCGCCGACACAGGCGCCGGGTCGGATGGCGCGCTCTCGCGATCTGATTCGGTGAGCGCATGGCGCTGGCTTGACAATCGCGGGGCTTTGCGCCTTCAGATCGCGCCGCAAGAGGCAGGACAGAGTGAATGCGGGGAGGGAGGCGAGACATGGCGAGCGGGCTTGTGAACCGGCGCGAGATCGACATCGAATGGGGCGACTGCGATCCGGCAGGGATCGTCTACTATCCGCGGTATTTCGCATATTTTGACAATTGCACGGCCGGACTCTTCGCCGCTGCGGGGTTGCCGAAGTGGGAAATGGTCAAGGAGTACGATATCGTCGGCATCCCGATGGTGGATACCCGGGCGCGCTTTTCCATCCCCTCGCGCTGGGGTGAGCGCATCATTGTCGAAAGCCGGGTCGCGCAATGGAAGCGCACCAGCTTCGATGTCGAGCATCGCGTGTTCAAGGGCGAGGATCTGGCGATCGAGGCATGGGAGACCCGCGTCTGGGTCGGCCGCCATCCCGATGACCCCGACCGCATCAAGAGCCGGCCCATCC
>SLMF01000287.1 GCA_007133715.1 Planctomycetaceae bacterium | reverse complement strand
GGTCCAGTGTGTTTTCGATGCCGGAAGCCCGTCTGGGCGACCGCGTCTACATCGGCCGCTTCTGCAGTATCGGCTACGCCGACCTGGGTTCTGAAACGATGCTGGCCGACGGAGTGCAGATACTCAGCGGTGGGCGTGAACACCAAGTCGGCGTCCAGACGGGCAGTCGGCAACAGCAAACCCAGACGTACCGGCGAGTACGAATCGGGGCCGGAGCCTGGATCGGGGCCGGAGCGATCGTGATGGCCGACGTGGCGGACGGCGCCATCGTCGGTGCCGGTGCGGTCGTCACTCGCCCCATCCCGCCGCATCAAGTCGCAGCCGGCATTCCCGCCCGCGTCCTCGAGCAGAATCAGATGGCGTCCGACTCGGGCTCGGGCCGATTGCCTGTTGATCGGCCCGCAACGACATCTGCTGACCAGTGAGCGTTTGAGCTTGGCAGATCCTCGTCGCCCGGAGCGGCAGGACTGGCACACTTCCCGACACGTGCGGTATTCGAGACATCCCAATGAGGGTATTACTGCAATTAGGCGGATTATTGATAATTGGTGGTGCGGAAACCGGTTCCCGACCGATTCAGGCGGATACTTGACACAGGCGTACTGTCCCGCTAAGCTTCACAGAGTGTGTCTTGATGTACTGGCGTTTCACCGGAGTGGAGGCGAACGATGACGGTTGACCAGCGAGACGACGGGGAGAAACGCGTTTGGGGGCGTCGGCGGTTGTTACAGGCGGGTGCCGCCGCAGCGCCGGCCTTATTTACGTTGCGGGCTCGTCCCGCAAATGCTCAGGGTGGCGGCTATTACCATTACGGTACCTCGCCGAGCCCTCCGGAGCCGGCTCCGCCGCCGGGAGCGGTTGAGCAAGAGCAACCGCTGTTCGAACCTTCGGGCTACGAACTTTTCCCCGGAGGGGACGTTTGAGTTCGAGCTTGTGGCGAGCGAGAAAGGCGGACCTGATCTGGAAGGATTGGGGAGAAGAGCTGCGAGTCGTGTATGACGTCGCTTCGGGCGATACCCATGCGTTGGACCGTCTTTCGAGTGAGGTGGTAGACCTACTGCAGGAGGGTTCTCTAACCGGCCAGCAGTTGGTGAGTCGACTTGCCAGGGGCTTGCGGGTCCCGCCGTTCGACTTAATGCGTCAGGTTGAAGATTTACTCCCCCGTCTTGACCGTTTGGGCCTGATCGATCCGGTTTCGTGAAATTCGGCGATTTGTCATTGGCGGAACGAATTCGCTGCTTCCGCAGGGGTACTGCATGGCGAACCGGTCCTTATGTGGTGCATGCTCGGGTACCGATCCGTTTTGCAGCCCGGCATTTGGCTTGGCTGTACCAGGATTTTGAGGTACTGCCGCACGAGGTGATCCCGGATGCGGAGATCAGTGTGCGGGTGGCGGGTTTTGCTTGGCGGCGGGTATCGATTTTCAGCGACGGGGCAGTGCGTTATCGCCGGGTCGCGCGGCAGCAACTGGTTCCCTTGTTGGAATGGACGATGAATCTGTCGGTGTTTCACCGTCCCACGCAGAATCTGCTGATTCATGCGGCGGTGGTGGAAAAAGCAGGAGAAGCGGTGCTTCTTCCGGGCGAAGCCGGCTCGGGCAAGAGCACGTTGTGTGCGGCTTTGGTTCACCGTGGTTGGCGTTTATTGTCGGACGAGGTAGCGGTAATCCGCCCGTCGGACGGGTATCTATTGCCGGTGCCGCGGCCGGTAAGTTTGAAGGAGGGGGCGATCGAGGCGCTCCGCGAGTTTGCTCCCACCGCGTGCCTGGGACCGGTTTGGCCTCGCACGGCCAAAGGCCGGGTTGCCCATGTCTTGCCGCCGACGGCGAGTGTCCAGCGGATGGACGAGCCCGCTGGACCGGCTTGGATCGTATTCCCTCAGTTTCGCCCCGGAGCGGGTTGCCAGCTGGAGCCGTTGGGCAAAGCGGACACGCTGCTGCATTGTGCTGGGAACGCTTTCAATTACAGCGTTTTGGGGCGGCAGGGTTTCAAGACGTTGGCCGCAGTGATCGATATTTGTTCCGGTTACGAGCTGGTTTTTGACGATTTGGAAGCGGCCGTCCGTACCCTGGAGAGCCTCCACGGGCGACGTGATGCCGGCTTGGCGGTGAGCGGTGGCGCCTGGAGCTGAGCTTTTTCTTACCGCGTTGCGGGAGCCGGGGCAGCTGGAGCGTCTCAGTCCGCGGCAATGGCGTTCCGTATTACGAACGGCCCGGAGGACGGCTTTACACCCTCGGTTGGGTGCATTCGTTGCGCAGGCGGGGATTACGGACCGTTTGCCCCCGCGGGTTCGCGAGCAGTTACAAGCCGCGGAATTGGTGGCCGAGCATCATCATCGTTTACTGCGTTGGGAGCTTGGGCGGATCCGCCGCGCGCTGGCGGGCACGGCGATCCCGACGGTGCTGTTGAAGGGTGCGGCGTATGTCGCAGCGGATCTGCCGATGGCCCGGGGCCGTCTGGCGGATGACATCGACCTGCTGGTCCCCCGCGAATCGTTGGAGGAAGTCGAGCGGCTACTGCGCGAGTGGGGCTGGGAGCCCTTGCCCGCGGATGAGTATGACGATCACTACTATCGAGCTTGGATGCACGAACTGCCGCCGCTTCGTCACCGGGAACGCGGAACCGTACTGGATGTGCATCACACCATCCTGCCGCCCACCGGCCGGGTTCGTCCCGATCCCCGCTTGTTATTCGAGGCCTCGCAGCCCATCGGCAGCAGCGGCTATCGGATGCTGGCTCCGCATGACATGCTGTTGCACTCGGCGGCTCACCTTTTTCAGGACAGCGATCTCGCGGGAGGCCTGCGCGATCTGAGCGATCTGGACTTGATGTTTCGTCATTTCGGGGCGCATGATGCCGGGTTGGGGGAACAGCTGGTGCCGCGGGCAGAGCAATTGCAGTTGGCCGGTCCCCTGTTTTACGCGGTGCGTTACGCGGTGGAATTTTTGAACACGCCGGTTCCCGATCGCGTACGTTCACAAGTCCGATGTGGCCGCCCTGGCGGGGTTTCCGTCTGGTTGATGGATCGTCTAGCTCATAAAGCCTTGGTACCGGAGACCTGTGATGGCGAGTCGTGGTTGGCGATGGCTGCCCGCGGGTTGCTTTACCTGCGAGCCCATTGGTTGCGGATGCCCCCGGGTTTACTGTTACGGCATCTGAGTTGGAAGGCGTGGCGTGCCGTACAAAAACGGCAGGGATGAGGTGCGGGAGCCGTATTCTGCCGCAAGTGGCGGAGCTTGGCGGGAGTTCACGCCCACCGATGTGGAGAGTTTGACTTACGTGATTCTGGTCGGATGAACCAAGCTGAATTTGGTTGGAATCTGCCGTTGTCGCCGGCCTCGGCGGATGTGCAAACGCGTCTCTGCGCGCTCGAGACGTTAGGCCGGCATGCGGGGCGATCCTCTCAGACGCCATTCGCCACGGGGGGAAATCTGCTCGCGACCACCTGCTTCGACCCCCTCTGGTTGCGGGTGTTGCAGGACGGTCTTGGGCATCAGCCCTATTTCATCGAGGGCCGGCAAGCGGGCCAGGTCCGTGGCACCCTGCCGCTGACCTTGCTTCGCAGCCGTCTGTTCGGGCGATTTCTGGTGAGCTTGCCCTACCTGAATTCCGGGGGAGTGCAGGCGGCCGGTGCGGAAGTGGCGGAACGATTGATCGATCATGCGGTGCAACTGGCGGACCAACTGGATGTCCGTTACCTGGAATTGCGTCACGAGGTCGAGTTAGTTCACCCGGCGTTGACCGAGAAGAACGCGAGCAAGTGGCATCTGCGGTTACCTCTACCGGACACGGCGGAAGCCTTGTGGCGCAGTTTTTCGCCCAAGGTACGCAATCAGATTCGTAAAGGCGCCGGGCAGGGGTTCACAGTCGCTTGGGGGGGGCTGGAGCAATTGGCCGGTTTTTACAATGTGTTCAGCCATAACATGCGCGACCTGGGCACGCCCGTCTACGGCCCATCCCTGTTCCGCTGCATCCTTCAGCATTTCTCTTCGGATGCCGAAATCTGCGTCGTGCGATGGGGGCGAAAACCGGTCGCGGCAGCAATGCTGGTGCATGGTCATGGCATGACCGAAGTCCCCAGCGCCAGTTCGTTGCGCCGCTTCAACGCGACCAACGCCAACATGTTTCTCTATTGGCAACTGCTGCAGCGCGCGATCCAGCGTCACCAACAGGTGTTCGACTTTGGCCGCAGCAGCGAAGGTTCGGGAACCTACCGCTTCAAGAAGCAATGGGGTGCCCAGCCGGAACCGTCCTGTTGGCAGTACTACGTTCGCCGGGGAGCTATCGGGGACCTCCGGCCAGAAAATGCGAAATACCGACGGGCCATCCGAATCTGGCAGCGGCTGCCGGTTCGGCTGGCAAACCTGCTCGGCCCGCGGATCGTACGTGGAATCCCTTGACACGTGATACCGCGGAAACCCCGCGGTCTTGGCTGAATCGTCCTTTACCGGCGAGTAAACCCCTATGAAATGGTCGCAATTAAACGGTTGCCGAATCGCGCTGCTCTTGCCGGACGCCGAAATGCCGCAGGTGCTGACGGGGACCGTCTGCCCCGCTACGGACCCGTGCCTTGCCAGCGCACTGCGGATCGTGCTGGACAACGTCGGTCCGGAGAGTGGCAACCCGGAGTTTATTTTGCAGGGTGAGGTGTGGCGGGATGCGGTGCG
>SLMF01000107.1 GCA_007133715.1 Planctomycetaceae bacterium | reverse complement strand
TTGTCCGCCACCCGCAGCGTGGTCATGCTGGTCTGGCCGGTTGCCAAAGCCGTGTGGAAGGGGCAGAAGTCCGGGCCAAGGATCTCGGGCTGGTCCAGCACCGAGTAGAATCCCTGGGCCTCGACCACCTCGGCACTGCTGAGCTGCCGGAAGCGGGGGTTGGCCCAGCGGATCATGTTCTCCTGATCGATCAACACGATTCCATCCGGCAGATCGTTCAAGATCCGGCAACACCACTCCGGCGTGGTTCTGTCACACGAGCCGTTCATCCACACCCCCCCCTTTGAATTGCAATTAACTCGTCTGATCTCGGGATTGTCGGCATACCCGGTCGACAAGCAGAGACAACCCCGCATCGCTTCGCGCCCAATCTACTGGTCCCATCGGTCGTAGCACTCTAACATGGTAAGCAGTGGACGGCGGGTTTGGGAGTACCGGCACAGGCCTGCGTGCCCGAGTTCCTGAATGCCGACCGAACCGATGGATTCCTGAGTCTGGAGAAACCGATGCCCCGACCTGTCTCTCGACGCGCCGCGTTGCGCTCGCTGGCAACCCTGCCCGCCGTCGTTGCGGGCCTGTCCGTCCGCCCGGCCCCTCTGTTTGCCGCACCCCAACGAAATCGTTGGGCCAACGCGGTCGACCGGGGACTCCAATGGGTGGCGCGAACACAGTCCCCAATTCGAGGGAACTGGACGGCCGGAAACTATCCGACCGCGATGACCGCCCTGGCCGGAACCGCGCTGCTCTGCTCCGGTTCGACCACGACCCAAGGCCCCTACGCCCAGAACATTCGCCGGGCTGTCGATTATCTATTGACCAAATCACGCTCGAATGGGCTGATAGGAGACCCCCACACCGACAATCGCTACACCTACGGACATGGCTTCTCAATGCTGTTTCTCTCCCAAGTTCTGGGCGAAGAGCAGGATGAGGAGATGCGGCAGTTGCTGATCGAGGTGCTGACCAAAGCGGTCGAATTCACCTGCTGGGCCCAGACCACCTCGGGCGGTTGGGGGTACGTCAGCGCCAAGGACGGCAACGACTTCGATGAAGGTTCAACTACGATCACACAAGTCCAGGGGCTGCGAGGCTGCCGGAATGCGGGGATCCCGGTGCCGGCGGAGGTGATCGAACGGGCCAAGAACTACATCTATATCTGCAAGAATCCGGATGGGGGCATCTCCTACAGTTCGACCAATCGCGGCAGTTCCCGTCCGGCGATTACCGCGGCCGCCCTGGCTTGCTTGTACAACGCGGGAGATTACAGCAGTGAGCATATCCCGGACATGCTCGAATATTCGCGGCGGACCCTGCATCGGCTCTCCGATGACGCGCGGATGTACGGGCACTGGCACTATACGTATTTGTACTATTCCCAGGTGATCTACCGCCAGCCACGTGACGAGTGGGAACCGTTTCGCGACCGCTTGTACGAACGGATCGTCAGCGAGCAGAACGACCAGGGCTACTGGACGGGCACCGTAGGACCGATCTATGTGACCAGTTTGAACCTGATCATGCTGCAGTTGGACCAAGGCTACCTGCCGATTTTCGAACGGTAGACGGTCTGCCCTGCCAACGTGCCCAAGCGGGACTCGAGCCGGTTCGAGCTTTTGTTGACACACCCTGCCGCGCGGGTTACAACCGGTAGCAGGGTGCGTCCGGCAAGGGACGTGGCGTGCGGGCGTCCGCTGCCGGACCACATTGGGGTTCTCACGAACCGATCGGCACAACCAGACCAGCTTGCGGGAGTCTTAACAATGACACGGGCCACACGGCGAGGTTTTCTCCAGACGGCTGCCCTGGCAGGATGGGGCACTTGGACTTGGCAGCATCCGCATTGGACGCGGGGCGAATCGCCCAATGAGAAGTTGAATGTGGCGATTGTCGGCACGGGCGGACGCGGTCGTGGCAATCTGAATGGGGTGGCCCGGACCGAGAACATCGTGGCCCTCTGCGATGTGGACGAACGCCGACTGGGGCCGGCCGCCGAAGCGCATCCCCACGCCAAGACCTACGCCGATTACCGCAAGATGCTGGAACAAGCGGACATCGATGCGGTCCAGGTCAACACGCCGGACCATACGCACGCGGCGATCAGCATCGCGGCCATGGAGTTGGGCAAACACGTGTACTGTGAAAAACCGCTGGCCAGCTCGGTGGGCGAGGCGCGGGCGATGGCCCAATCGGCGGCCCGGAACGGCGTGGTCACGCAAATGGGCAACCAGCTGCATGCGCTCGACTCCCTGCGCCGGATCGTGGAAGTGCTGCAAGCCGACGTCTTGGGGCCGGTGCAACGGGTGGTGACGTTCTGCAACAAGGTCCTGCGCCATTCGGGGAGCCAGCTGCCTACCGACACGCCTCCGGTGCCCGACTATCTGGATTGGGACCTGTGGCTGGGGCCGGCACCGGAGCGGCCTTATCACCCCAATTACCATCCCGGGGGTTGGCGGGTCTTCTGGGGGTTGGGCAGCGGGAACTTCGCCGACATGGCCTGCCATATTCTGGACGCGCCCTATTGGGGACTGGGGCTCCGCTATCCCAGTACCATCGAAGCGGAAGGTCCGCCGGCCGATCCACACGTTGCACCGCAGGAAATGGTGGTGCGTTATCAATTCGCCCGCGCGAATGCCGAGCCATTGGAAGTCGCCTGGTACGACGGGCGCCGTTCGCCCCCGGATTACCCCGTGCAAGGGGCCGAGTTGCCGGGCGAAGGCGTGTTGATTGACGGCCAGCGGGGCCAGTTGCTATTCGATTTCCGAAACCGTAGTTTTCGCCTGTTGCCGGAAGACGTCTTTGCAGATGTCACGCTACCCGAGCCCACGCTGCCCCGGCCCACCGATCATTACCACGAGTGGACAGAGGCTTGCAAGGGTCGAGGTGAGACGGCCTCCGATTTCGACTACGGAGCCGCGATTACCGAAACCGTGCTCGCCGGCGTGGTCGCCTATCGCGCCGGTCAGCGTTTGGAGTGGGACGGCCCGGCAATGCAAGCGAAAAACTGCCCCGAAGCCGAACCCCTCATCCATCCCCCGCAACGCGAGGGCTGGTATCCCTTGGGCTGACGGCAGCACGTTCATACGTCTTGTCCGGAGTCCAAGTTGGGGCGGGGCAACTTTGTGTTTTTTTTGGGAGATGATACGATGAGAATGAATCGCCGACAGCTGTTGCAGGCGGCGGCGGCCAGTAGCAGCGCGTTACTTCCCTATGTGTTTACGGGGGACGCTGCGGCACGCGACCTTCCGACCTCCAAGAACGATCGCTTCGGGATCGGCACGATCGGGATGCGTTACCAAGGGACCGTGAATACCGATCACGCCCTGCCCTATGGCGATGTGGTGGCCATCTGCGATGTGGACCGGGAGATTGGCGAGAAGGCGGTCGAACGTTACGGGGGCAAAGCCGCTCTGTACGAAGATTATCGCAAGATGCTGGAACGCCAGGACATCGATGTGGTGTACGTGGGTTCGCCCGACCATTGGCATACCCAAATGTACATCGATGCGCTCCTGGCGGGTAAAGATGTCTACGCGGAAAAACCGCTGACCCTGACCGTGGACGAGGGCAAGAAGCTGATGCCCGTGTTGCGGGAGACCGGACGGGTGATGCAGACCAACACCCGGCTGCGGAGCGACCACGTGCATCGTCTGGCGTGCGAGACGGCGGCTTCCGGCCGCCTGGGACGCCTGAAACGCGTGATCGTCGGCGTGGGCAAGAACCCGACGGGAGGACCGTTTGCAATCGAAGATCCCCCGGCACATCTGAACTGGGACCTCTGGTTGGGCCAGGCGCCCCTGGTGCTCTATACCAAGGAACGCAGCCATTTCACGTTCCGCTGGTGGTATGAATACGCGGGCGGCAAAATGGCCGACATCGGAGCCCACCAACTCGATCTGGCTCAGTGGGGCATGGGCATGCAGCATTCGGGACCCATCGAACTGGAGGGCAAAGCGACCTACCCCGACGTGGAAAATGGCTACAACGTCGCCACCTCCTTCGAGGTTCGGATGCTCTATCCCAATGGGGTCGAGGTGATCACGGGTGACGGCGTGCCCGGCGGCGTGCGGTTCGAAGGCGAATTGGGCTGGCTCCACGGACGCCGCGGCGAAATCAACGGCGAACCGTTCGATCTGTTGAACGACGATCCCATTGCGCGCGAGGATTATCAGCTGTACGCCCACGATGACCTCAGCCGCCCACTGGTCACCGGCAAGTCGGGCCAGCAGGATAACCACGCGGCCAATTTCTTCGACTGCGTGCGCACCCGGAAAACCCCGCTGTCGGATCCGCTCAGCCAGAACGGTGCGGCCAACGTCTGTCATCTGTGCAACATCGCTCAGCACCTGGGCCGCAAGCTGCGCTGGGATCCCGAGAAAGAGCTGTTTCTCGAGGATGACGAGGCAAACAGCCTGCTCAGCCGTCCCCAGCGGAAGGGATACGAGATCAAGGTCTGAGCGCCGCTTGGTGCAGTTAATCGTGCTCGTGCTCGTGCTCGTGCTCGTAATCGATTGCCTCCCCTTGGCCAACGGCCATCCACACCGCAGCCTGGGGCAACGCCCCAGCTCCCTCTCTCGTTAGGCGAGGGTCTCCCGACCCCGCCCCTCGTTAGGCGCGGGTCTCCCGACCCCGCCCCTCGTTAGGCGCGGGTCTCCCGACCCCGCTGCCAAG
>SLMF01000691.1 GCA_007133715.1 Planctomycetaceae bacterium | reverse complement strand
GAAGCCTAGCGAAACGAATCGTTGGTCCAGCCCCGGCGAGCGTCGTAGTGCTGGTAGGCGCCCACCCGCCACACGCCATCGGCCTCGCGAAACAGGGTCATTTCGATGTAACGCGGGATCCGCTGGTTGCGGAAAATGTCCACGCGGGTGCTGAGCGTGACCACCACGTTGAATTCCGCGGTGGCCCGCGGCGGCACGTGGTCGGGAAATACTTCGATCTGCAAGTTCCGCTTGATGTCGATCGATTCGAACTCGTAGAGCGCCAGTTCCGCCGCCGCCTGCCGACGAACCTCGGGCGTCAATTCGTGCGCGTACTCCAAAGCCTGCTCGATCTGGTTGTTCTCGACCAAACGCGCGATTTCAAACAATGTCGCCTGCACTTCTTCCCGATCGGTCACCACCATCCGTTCCAGGATCACCGCGCCGATGGTCAAAGCCACGGCGATGCCTGCCAGATACGCCAGCGAGCTGCGCCCGGTCTGCAGCCAACCACTGATCAGAATGGCCGTTGTCAATCCGCCGATCACCAGGGCCGGCAAGGGGTTCTCGAAAATCCATTCCATCGCGTCCGCTTTCGTGCAGCTCAGGATTGCAGGTTCACTGGGCGTTCGGCCACTTCGACCGACACGAGGAGTTCGCGGCCGTCGCGTCGCACCCGGACCTCGACGTGCGTGCCCACCTCGGTCGCCGCGACCATTCGGATCAGCTGTTCGGGACGTTGGATCGGCTCGTCCCCCCAGCGGACAATCACATCGCCCGCCTGAATACCCCCTCTCCGAGCGGGTGATGGCAATCCCGGGTCGTCATGGCAACGCACCACCCAGGCTCCCAGGGTGTCGGGCAGCCCCGAACGGAACTGATCCTCTTCCGTCACTTCTTTCAACTCGACCCCCAGCCAGCCACGGGCGACATAGCCACTTTGCCGTAGCCGCTGGTAAACATGCTCCGCCACCCGGCTGGGGATCGCAAAGCTCACACCCTGATAGGCCTCGCCAAGAATCGCCGTGTTGATGCCCACCACACGCCCCCGCGCGTCGACCAGCGGTCCCCCGCTGTTGCCCGGATTGACCGCCGCATCGGTCTGCAGGAAATCCTGATACACCTGACTGGTCAAGCCCGCACGGTGTTTACCGCTCAGCACCCCGGAGGTGGTCGTACTTCTGAGCCCAAACGGGCTGCCAACCGCCCAAACCAGGGCACCGACTTCGATCGCATCGCTATCGCCCCATTCGGCGGCCGGCAGCCCGCTGGCCCGGATCTTCAGCACCGCCAGATCCGTCTTCGTGTCTGTCCCGATCACTTGGGCCGGCAAGGACCGCCCGTCACTCAAGGCCACGCTGATCGAACGAGCTCCCTGGATCACATGCTGATTGGTCAGAATATAGCCGTCCGGATCGACGATCACCCCCGAACCCTGGCCGAAACTCTCCGGATAGCGGGGTCCCAACCGGCGGTGGATGTTTTGCGGCCAATCCTCCTGCTCAAGGCCGCTGACATCGATATGCACGACGCTGGGGCTGACTCGCAGGGATACCATCTGATAGGCCTTCGAAAGGCCATCCAGAGGAAGTGTTTTCAGACCTTCCGCAGCGATCTCATACTCGGCTCGCTGGCGCCCGCGTGCCGCCGAATAGTGGTAGCGTTCCAGCAGATAGGGAACCATATAATGCAGCGTGGCCCAGAACACGATGACGGCGACCAGTCGTGGCAGCGTAAAGAACAGGGGCGAGACCGCAGGATCCGCATGAGGGGGGTGTGATCGCGTGACGGGCGCTGCCGGACCCGGTATTTCTCCCGAGAACGAACGTGTCGGCAACGGGGGCGCGGCGGCCGCATCGGGGTAGTCGGACGTCGATTCCATAGAATTGCCGTGTGGGGGGAAAATAAACGGAAGCCGCCGGGCGATTCGGCGGGGTCTTCGGGATTATAGTCGAAACCGGCTGCAAAAACCAAAAAATTGTCGGTACCGCTCCCGACGCGTCGTTCAAGGCTGCCGATCGATCTTGAGCTGCAGCCGTCTCACGTTAGTATAAGCGAATGGCTCTCTTTGCGCAACCATGGTTCCCCCCCGTTCGGAAAGCACGCAGCGATGGGCTGCTGATGCTGGGCGGGCAGCTTACGCCTTCGTGGCTGCTGGAAGCCTACTGCCGTGGGATCTTCCCCTGGCCGATTGTCGCGGGTGACGAAGAGATCCTGGCTTGGTTCAGTCCGAACCCGCGGACGGTCTTGGAATTGGATGGGCTGCATGTTTCCCGGCGGCTGAAGCGGCGGATGCGGAGCGGCTGCTGGCGGATCACGGTCGACCGGGCTTTCCCGCAAGTCATTGCCGCATGCGCCGCCCCGCGGTCTCCGGATACGGGCAGCTGGATTACCCGCGAGATGGAAGCGGCCTACACCCGGCTGCACGAATTGGGCTGGGCCCACAGCGTCGAGATCTGGGGCGGTTCCCAGCTGGTCGGCGGCCTGTACGGCGTGGCGATCGGCGGCTTCTTCGCCGGGGAATCCATGTTCCATCGCCAGCGGGATGCCTCGAAAGCGGCCCTGGTCGCGCTGGTCGAACGGCTGCAGCAGCGGGGTTTCGCCCTCTTGGACGTGCAGCAAGCGACGCCACACCTGGTCCGCATGGGGGCCACCGAGATCGCTCGCCCCCAATTCCTCCGCCGTCTCCGCGAGGCGCTCGAATTGCCGGTCTGTTGGGCCGATGTCCGACCCGTGTCCGGCTAAATCCGTGCCATGCGCCTCTGACCTCGCGGCAGCAACTCGACTAACCCCCCTGTCCAAGCCATCTTGGGCGGCTTTGTTAGGGCCTTTTAAGAGCCGGAGCGGGTTTCTTCTCGGTACAGTTCGAAGATCCAGAAGCAGGATTCAAAGAAGACGGGGATGAAGGCCAGGAACAGGCCGTTGCGGAGGAAGATCCAGGCGTATTCGACGTTGCGGAATACGTCTCGCAGGAAGAATTTCTGGTCTTCCGATTCGAAGAGGGTACCCAGAGCGGCGACCAGGAGCAGGACGAACACGGCGCCGGGCATGAAGTCGGCGTAGCTCTGGGCGTAGGGGTAGCGGAGGAAGGCCATCACGCGCGCCGAGAAGGGGATGGCCAGGGCCAGGGTGGGCAGCAGCAACAGGTTCTCTTCGTGGATGGGCAAATCGACGCCGGCGCTCCAGGACACGAAGAACAGGGCTTCGCTGAACAACATCAGGTAGATCCAGCTCATCACGTAGATGAAGGCAAAGGCGAAGAGGAGGGAACTGACGCGTGTGGGGCAGGTGGTGTCCGGATGCGGCTGGTCTTCGAAGCGGATCAATTTGCCGAGGAAGTCGGCGTAGCGGCCCTCGCGGAGTTCGCTGTGCAGCAGGTTTTCGAGGATGCGAAAGGAGTAGATGTTGGCGATGATCTGGGTGTAGAGTTTCGTGAAGGAGTAGACGAAGACGATGGCCACCCCCACCCCGATGGTCACCAGGGCGCCCATGACGAAATCGTCGCTGATCGTATCCAGGATCTGGAAGAAGCCTTCGACGGGTCCGAATTGTTTGATGAGCGTATTGTAGAGGTAGGTCCAGGCGACCAGGACCAGGAGGATCGCCAGGCGGAGTCGATTGTAGTTTTGTGGTTCGGGCTTTGGCGCTGGGGGGTTCATAGGTTTCCTCGGTCCGGACGGCTCTACAACAGGGCGGCGAAGGAAGCGGGGAGGGTGCCGATAAAAGAAGCCAGGATCGGCAACCAGAAGATCAGCCAGAGCCAGCGGCTGCGGGCCCAGAGGTGATAGCCTTCGAAGGGCCGGATGGGGAACGAGAACACGAAGCAGTAGGTCAGGAACATGGTTCCTGCGAACAGGAACACGTAGGCTCCGGTGGCATGGGCAGCCAGTCCGAGCAGGAGGTGCGTGGTGTAGAGGGTGCCCAGGGTGACGCCGGCGACCCAGGCGTGACGGCGTTCGTTACCGGAGTATTCGACGTCGGTGGTCATGGGCAGGAAGGAGCCTGCGCCGGTGAAGTAGCCTTGGATCAGGAGCCCATCGGGGGCGGTTTGGAAGCGGACGCGGACGCCGCCGATCCGTCCGGCGAGTGTTGCGACGGCGGCGTAGACCAGCAAGGGTGCCCCGCCCAGCAGCGAGGCGAGCGTCAGGGAGAGTTGGCCGTGCTGGGTCAGTTCGACCAGATCGGCGGGGGTTTGCCGGGCCAGCACGCCGCGGAAGGACAGGCTGAGGGCGAGGAAGCCCAGCAGCAGGCTGCCGGCGGATTGCAGGCAGTTCTGCCCCGGGGGGCTGTCCTGTTCCGCGTCCTGCCCTGCCGCCAGCTTGCTGCGGTCCTTGATCAGCAACCCGGCCAGCAGGCGTCCGGAGTACTTGACTGCCCGGCGGGTGATGGTGCGGGCGGAGGCCCGGGAGTAGGCGCCCACGGTGGAGCGCAGCAGATGCCGCGAACTGGCTCGCAGCCAGCGGCGGGCGGTAGCCCGCAGGATCACGGCGATCCCCACCGCCACCTCGCCCGAAGCGCGGGTCGACAGTTCCAGGCTGCCCGCATGTCCCCAGGAAATCACCACCAGGGGCACAAAGACGCAGACACCCAGACAGGCCACGGCCAGGGCGAGGTTCAGACGTGCAAAGGAGGTGTCCTTCATCGGCGGCGTTTTCTTGCGGTAAGGGCTGCCCGCAAAGAGGCTCCTGACTAGAT
>SLMF01000077.1 GCA_007133715.1 Planctomycetaceae bacterium | reverse complement strand
GTTGGGCCCGGGCGGTGGAAGCGGCGCTGCTCCGCTTGCCGGACCCGGAACAGGAGGCGGAGCCGGACTCGGACCGGGAGGCGGAGCGGGACTCGGACCGGGAGCCGGTGCCGGACTCGGGGCCGGGCGAGGTACTGGGCTCGGCGCCGGCCGGGGGCTCGGCTGGCGGCAGGAGGCACCGCAAGAAGAGATGCGTACGTTCGCCACGGGAGGAAGCTTCTACGCCGTCCTGGTCCTGGATCGTTCCCGCCATGACCAACTGGTCCGACGGGCTGCCTGGACCAGTGGCTCCATCATCCTGGCCGGAGGCTTGGTGCTGTTGAGCGTCTCGGCCGCTTGGCGAGCCAGTGTCCGCTTGGTTGCCGCCCGCGGTCGTGCCCGCGTGCTGGAAGTGGAAACCGAGCACTGGCGTGATTTGAGCCAAGCGGCTGCCGGATTGGCCCATGAAACCCGGAACCCGTTGGGATTGATCCGAGGTTGGACCCAGCGACTGGCCTCCCGGCATACCGAACAAGCAGAACAAGAGCGCTATGTGCAGGCGGTGATCGAGGAATGTGATCGAGTCACGGCCCGCATCAACCAGTTTTTGGCGTTTGCCCGTCCTTGCGAACCCCAGACGACCGACGTGGATTTGGCCGAATTGGTCGACGAACTGCGAGCGATCTTGCAACCCGACTTGGAAGCCAAAGGTTTGCAATGCCAGTTCGACTGCCAAATTCCCCTCGGGTGGAAAATTCGGGCGGACCGGGAATTGTTGCGCCAAGTGCTCTTCAACCTGGTACAGAACGCGATAGAATTTGCACCCGAGGGCGATGTGGTGACCATTCGCGGGTTGCCAGAACACGCCGGACGTTTCCGAATCGAGGTGGCCGATCGCGGACCGGGGGTCGAGCCGTCGGTACAGGATTCTCTGTTCATTCCGTACTTTACTACCCGTTCCGAGGGCACCGGGCTAGGACTGGCCATCGTGCGACGGATCGCCTCCGCACACGGCTGGACCACGGGCTATTCCCCCCGTTCTGCTGGAGGTGCCGTGTTCTGGTTGGATGAAATTCATGGCAGTCAACCCACCGACCATTCTGATCGTCGATGACGACGCTTCCCAACGCCAATTGCTGGGCGGTTTCGTCGAAACCCTGGGGTGCCAGATCGTCCAGGCGGGTAGTGGCGAACAGGCACTGCAAACGTTGACCGAACTGCGGCCCGACATGGTGCTGTTGGATGTCCGCCTGCCGGGAATCGACGGCTTGGAAACCCTGGCGGAGATCCGGAAACACGATTCCGAGTTACCCGTGTTGTTGATCACCGCCTACGCCGATCCTCGGCAAGCTTTGGTTGCCGGGAGAGCGGGTGCCGAAGATTACCTGTCCAAGCCGATTGACCTGGAAGAGCTACGGGTGGCGATCTGCGATCATTTGGCGCTCTCCGAGGAAGCGTCCCGCGAATCCCCGGCAGCTGGTAAACCATTGCCCCCTGGAATGGTTTGGAAAAGTCCCAGTATGCGGCGGCTGCTGGATACGATCGCGGTGGTGGCACCCTCTGATGTGCCGGTGCTGATCACGGGCGAAAGTGGTACGGGTAAAGAGGTGGTAGCCAGCCTGATCCATACCTGGAGTCAGCGGACCGCGGGCCCGCTGATCGCCGCCAATTGCGCCAGCTTGCCGGAAACGCTGATCGAAAGCGAACTGTTCGGCCACACCAAAGGAGCGTTCACCGGGGCTGCCGAGGCACGGCAGGGGTTCTTCCGTGCCGCCGATGGCGGCAGCCTGCTGCTGGACGAGATCGGCGAGTTGCCTTTGGCGTTGCAGCCCAAGCTGCTGCGGATCTTGGAGACCGGCGAGGTGTCGCCCGTGGGCAGCGACCGGGTGGTACAGGTCGATACGCGATTGATCGCCGCCACCAATCGGAATTTGGAGAAGGAGGTGGCGGCGGGCCGTTTTCGCGATGATCTGTTCTATCGGATCAATGTGGTCGAACTGGCGATCCTGCCCGTGCGAGACCGACCGGAGGATATCCTGCCGCTGGCTCGCCATTTTGCCAGCGAGTTTGCGGGCCGACCGGTGCGGATGTCCCCCCAGGCAATGAATTGCCTGCTGGTGCATTCGTGGCCGGGCAACGTTCGCGAACTGCGCAACGCCATGCAGCGCGCTTGCTTGCTCTGCCGCGGCGACGTGATTCTGCCCGAACACCTGCCCACCAAGATCGCTCGCGCCGCGGGATCGCCGGACGAAAACGCTTCGACAACCCCCGGTCGCCTCTCCCAGATGGAGCGTGCGGCGATCCTGGCAACACTCGAAGAATGCAACGGGAATCGGACGCAAGCGGCCAAGAAACTGGGCATCAGCCGGAGAGCCCTGATCTACAAACTGCAGGCGATCGAAGCCGAAGGCAACCATCAGAACGGTTAGCCGCGTTGGGGGACCAGCTGGTAAAAGACATTCCGTTGCCGGGGTTCGAACCCCAGTTCGCGAATCGCGGCCCGAATCTGCGGCAACGTCACTTGGTGAGCCGTACCGGCCTGGGCCACCACGTTTTCCTCGAGCATCAGGCTGCCCATATCGTCTGCTCCGAAGAGCAACGCCAGCTGACCAATTTTCAGGCCCTGCGTAACCCAACTGGCTTGAAAATGCGGGAAGTTATCCAGGAACAACCGCGCCACCGCCAGTGTTTTCAAATACGCGAACGCGCCCGCCTTGGGCACCCGCAACCGAGTGGACGCCGCGGGCTGGAACGTCCACGCGATAAAGGCGGTGAAACCGCCCGTCTCGTCCTGCAGTCTCCGCAGCCGGTCGAGATGCTCGATGCGATCCGCCAAGCTTTCCACATGACCGAACATCATGGTCGCGGTACTGCGTCCCCCCATATTGTGCCAGGTCCGCATCACCTCGAGCCAAGCGTTCGTCAAGACCTTGCCGCGGGTGATTTGCCGCCGCACCCGGTCGACCAGGATCTCAGCCCCCCCCCCGGGAATGCTGCCTAAACCGGCGTCCCGGAGACGCTCGAGAACCGCGTGGACCGATAACCGGTTGAGGCGGGCGAAATGATCAATCTCCGGCGGACTAAAGCCGTGGATATTGACCTGCGGGAATTGCTGCTTGATCGCCGCCAGCGTCTGCTCGTACCAATCCAGACGCAGGTCGGGGTGTAAACCGCCCTGCAGCAAAATCTGCTCGCCACCTCGCTGAACCGTATCCGCCACTTTGGCCAACAAGACGTCGCGAGGCAAAACATACGCCTCGGGGCTGCCCAAACGGCGAGAGAAGGCGCAGAAGTCGCAGTTGGCACAGCAAACATTCGTATAATTGATGTTCCGGTCGATATTGTAGGTGCGGTAAGCTTCCGGATGCCGTAGCCGCGTCAGGGCCTCGGCGGCGGCACCCAGATCCGCCAGATCGCCACTGGCCAACAATGCCACGCCCTCCTCCGGTGTCAGACGCTCGCCCCCCAGCGATCTTTGCAGACAGCCTTCGATCATCTCCGCAATCCCTCCTTCGCGATCGCTGCCGTGAAATCCGAAACGCATTGGGCGAACCGTTGCAGACCCCGCTGTTGCTCGGCACCGAAAAAAAAGTGCAGGTTGTCCCGCAAATAGCACAAAGCCTGCTGCCGACTCAGTCCCGTGGCATCGGCATGCCGCGACACGATTCGCTCGAGATTCTTCAGGCCCGCGTCTCGTGCGATGACCAGACCGGACGCCAAATCGGTCAGAGGAACCCCGGGGCGGGCAGCCCAAACTGCAAACACGAAGGGCAATCCCGACCATTCCCACCATTGTTGCCCCAAATCCCACGTCTCCAGGTAGTCCCCCTGGGCAGGTCGGATCGCCCGGTCTCCAATCACCAACAGGGCATCGGCTTCGCAGGCGTCAGGTTGGCAGTCCAGCGGCAGGCGGATGCGTTCCGGACGGATGCCAAAACGCTCCCAAAGCAGAATTTGAACCAGGAACGCACTGGTTCGCGAACCTTCGTCCAAAGCCAAGGTCCGGATCCGAGCGATCGGCACTCGGCTGAGCAACTTGACACTCAACACCGGACCGCGACAACCGATACACGCATCCGAAACGCGAATATAACGGGGATTCTGAAGCCATTCAATCGAGGGGATCAGACCGACGTCCAACTGGCCGGCCGCCAATCGGTCCGCCAAACGACTGGGTACGTCCCAGATTACCTCCCAATCGGGAAAATGGTCCGAGAGACCTTCGACCAGGGGACGGGAATTCAAATACGACACGGCACCGATCCGCAACCGGCGTCGAGGCATCCGCGACGGTCGGCTGCACGTACGTGTCGAGCGATCGGCAAACAAGATCAAAAAGCCTTTTCCAACGTAAAGAAACACAACCAAACCGGCCCGTTGCCGGGTAGCCCACGGCCAGATGCGGCAAAAGACCCGCATCGGTCGCGAAAAGACCAGCCCGGGCGGGCGATCTGGTTACCGCATTCATCCCGCCCCTCGGTTTCCTTGCCCCCTCCCGGTATAATGAATACCGCCAAACGGTGGGACGCTTAACAGACCTCCGGATCCGTCAAAAACGCGATGAGAGAAGTATCCTCAGTTTTGATCATTTGCCAAGGTGCCGGTAACGGAGTTCGCTGAAATACGGGCTCGCGCGTCATCGGGTGGCGAAAACCGAGTTCTGCAGCGTGCAAAGCGATCCAGCGATCGCGATCGTCCTCCGTCGCCGG
>SLMF01000423.1 GCA_007133715.1 Planctomycetaceae bacterium | reverse complement strand
GCGAGCTGGAGAAGTTGCGTATCGCGCTGCAGTATGGGGCGGATACGGTGATGGACTTGTCCACCGGCAGCGACATCGATCGGATCCGCACCGCGATCATCGCCAACTCGCCCGCACCGGTGGGTACGGTTCCAATCTACCAGCTGGTCGAAGAACTGGAGGGGCGCATCGAGGACATGCGGCCTGAACAGTTTCTGGACATGGTCGAGCATCAGGCGCGGCAGGGGGTGGACTACATGACCGTCCACTGCGGGATCCTGCGGGAACATCTGCCGCTGACGCATTCGCGGCTGACGGGGATTGTCAGTCGGGGCGGTTCGCTGATGGCCCGCTGGATGATGGCCCACCGCCAGCAGAACCCGTTGTACGAGCGGTTTGACGAGTTGAGTGAGATCCTGCGGCAGTACGATGTCACTTGGAGTTTGGGTGACGGATTGCGGCCGGGCTGTCTGGCCGATGCCAGCGACGCGGCGCAGTTTGCTGAGCTGGACGTATTGGGCGAACTGGTTCAACGCAGTTGGCGGATCGGTTCGCAGGTGATGGTCGAGGGCCCGGGCCATATCCCGCTGGACCAGATCGCGATGAACGTCCAGCGGCAGATCGAGGTTTGTCAGGGGGCTCCGTTTTATCTGCTGGGACCGTTGGTCACCGACATTGCTGCGGGCTACGACCACATCACCAGTGCGATTGGGGGCACGCTGGCGGGCTGGCACGGTGCCGCGATGCTGTGTTATGTGACTCCCAAGGAGCACTTGGGGTTACCGAACAAAGAGGATGTGCGTCAGGGGGTGATTGCGCACAAGATCGCGGCCCATGCGGCCGACGTGGCGCGGGGACGCCCCGGGGTTCGCGAGCGGGACGATGCGCTCAGCCAGGCGCGGTATGCTTTCGACTGGCACGAACAGTTCCGGTTGTCGTTGGATCCCGAGCGGGCTCAGGCGTATCATGACGAGTCGTTACCGGACGAATCGTACAAGAGCACGCGTTATTGCAGCATGTGTGGTCCGGAATACTGTGCGATGCGGATCACGGACGACATTCGCCAGATGGCGGAGGCCGAGCGTGCGGCGCAGGCTTCTGCTCCGAAATCGCCTTAGGGCACCTGGCATCCGATGGGGTGTCTGATTCGGAAGGAGGCATGGGCCGTGACCCGCTCGCAGACTTCGCATCGGAACTCGCAGCAGCCGTCTTGTCTCGACCCGGCGTCCTGGGCGAATGGCGAGTCGGTTGGCGAGTCGGCTGCCGGGGAGCCGGATTTTCGGGAACAGCTGCCCGCGTTGTATCACGATCGCGGCTTCTGGGGCATGACGGCCACCCAGTTGTTCGGCGCGTTCAACGACAATGTCTTCAAACAGCTGATGCTGCTGCTGGCGGTTCCCGTCGGCGCGGCCGCGGCCAGTGCGGAGGACCAGCAGGGTCTGGCGACGATGGTGTTCTCCGTACCCTTCGTGTTGTTCTCGGGCTACGCCGGCTACCTTTCGGACCGCTACAGCAAGTGGACGATCATCCTGCTGTCCAAACTGGCGGAATGCCTGGTGATGGCCCTGGGGATGCTGGCGTTTTTGAGTTATGGCGTCATGGGGTATCCGGGATTATTGGTCGTCTTGTTCCTGATGGGCACGCAGAGTGCCTTTTTTGGTCCCGGCAAGTACGGGATCCTTCCGGAGATGTTACGTCAGCGGGACTTGCCGCGGGCCAACGGTTTGATTTTGATGACGACGTTTCTGGCGATCATTTTCGGCACGGCATCGGCCGGTGCGTTGGGCCAGGGGTTGATCGACTCCGAGGCTCCCCTGGCAACCAGTGCCTATCGCCTGGCGTGGGGTTCGGCCTGTTGCCTGCTGATCGCCGTGGTGGGCACGGCCACGGCGATAACCATTCGCCGTGTACGGCCGGCCCAGCCGGATCTGCAATTCCGCTGGGCGGCTCTGGCCGTTCCCCGCGAGACCCGGCGACTGCTCCGCAACGACCCGCTGCTGCTGGCCGCGCTGCTGGCTTCCTGCATGTTCTGGCTGGTCTCGGGGATCTCGATCCAAGCCGTCAATTCGCTGGGCATGGTCCAGTTGGAGATCGGCAAATTGTGGACCAGCGTGCTGACGGCCACGATCGGAGTGGGGATTGCGATCGGAGCGGTGGTCGCGGGCCGGCTGTGTCGCGGCCGGGCGGATCCGCGTGTGGTCCAGCTGGGCACCTGGGGGATCCTGCTGTTTCTGGTGTTGCTGTCGATCTCGCTGCCCGGGCACGGCCATCTGCTGGGGCCCTGGGGCAGTATCCCCGTGCTGATCCTGGTCGGCATGTCGGCGGGGATGTTTGCGATCCCGGTCCAGGTATGCATTCAAGCGCGGCCGCCCGCCGAGTTAAAAGGCCGGGTGATCGCTTTTATGAACCAAGCGAATTTCTTTGCCATCACCTTGTCGGGGGCCATCTACTGGGCTTTCGACCGGGCGCTGGAAGCGGCCGCCTGGCCCCGTAGCGTCCTGTTCGCCCTGATCGCCCTGCTGTTCATACCCGTGGCCTGGTGGTACCGGTTGCCGGCAGACGAGCCCCCGAGCTGTTGAGAAAGGTATCCAAGATGCTGGGAGTCGAATTGGCGGCCGAGGCCTACCTGCAGCGGTTGCGTGACGAGCTGCGGCGCGTCGATCTGCCCGCGCTGAACCGCTGGTCCGATCTGATTGTCGAAGCCTGGCAGCGGCAGCAGTTCGTGTTCCTGATCGGCAATGGCGGGTCGGGACTGACAGCCAGTCATATCTGCGAGGACTTGGGCAAAGGCACCTTGCGGGACGCCGAGCTGCGGGACGCGTCGCGGCAGCGGGTCAAGGCATTGAGTCTAACCGACAATCTCGGCTGGATCACGGCTTTGGCCAACGATTTGGCCTACGATCAAGTTTTCGTCCAGCAGTTGATGAATTTTGCGGGGCCGGGGGATGCGTTGATTGCGATCAGCGGTTCGGGCAACAGTCCCAACATCCTGCAGGCGGTGGCGTGGGCCAACCGGCATGGTCTGAAGACCTTCGGGTTGACCGGTCTGGACGGTGGCCGCCTCAAACAGCTGCAGCAGGATGGCCTGCACCTGGAGGTGGACGACATGGGCATGGTGGAAAGCCTGCATCTGTGCCTGCACCACTGGGTGCTGAACGACGTATTTGCCCGGATCCACGCGGTCGGCCGCTACGCGGACGCCGAGGAACAGGAGACGGGCGTCGTTTCCAAGGCTGGGCAATAGCAGGACGCCCCGGCACGAGCCGGATCAGGCTGGCAACCTGCGGGAATCCGGCCCTCGAATCAAAGGTCGCGGGACTACCGGATGCGGGCCGAGCGCCGAGCCAGGTACCGGCTGAGGGTTTCGTCCAGGGGCTGGCTGGTGGGGATCAGCTGGTAATCGAGACTCAGTTGGCGGGCGCGCGTTTCCAGCTGGGTGCGGAAGGCGCGCAGCTCCCGCAGATAGGCTTGACGCAGGGAACGCGGGTCCGCGAGCACGGCGGGTGAACGCTCCATTCCGTCGAACAGCGTGGGGCGGCGAAACGGAAAATCCAACTCCGCCCGGTCCAGCAGATGCAGCAGGATCACATCGTGACGCCGATGCGCCATGTGCTTCAGACCCGCTTCCAGCGAAGACAAGTCGTCCAGAAGATCACTCAAAATCACCACCACGCCGCGCTTGCGAAACCGCTCGGCCAGCTCGTGAAAGACCCGTCCGCAGGCCGTCCTGCCCGTCGGCCGCATGGCTTCCAGGGTCTCCAGCAGGTACCGCAAATGCCCCGCGTGACTGCTGGGCGGCACGTTGGCCTGGATCGCTTCGTCATAGGTCACCAGACCCACCGCGTCCTGCTGCTGCAGCACCAGCCAGGCGAGCGTGGCCGCCAGACACTGGGCATACTCGAGTTTGCTCAAGCCTCCCGCCGGACCACAGTAGCCCATGCTCTCGCTGCCATCGACCACCAGATAAGCGATCAGATTGGTTTCGTCCTCGAACTGCTTCAGATAGAACTTGTCCGTGCGGCCGAAGACTTTCCAGTCGACATAGCGGAGATCGTCGCCCGGCGCATATTCGCGATGCTCGGCAAACTCGATCGAAAACCCGTGGTAGGGACTGCGGTGCAGGCCCGCCACATAGCCTTCGACAATGTGCTGGGCACGCAGGGTCAGACCCCGCAGCTTAGCCAGCGTCTGCGGGTCTAAAGTAGTCCGGGATGTCGGCGGCGGTGGCGTCATGTTCCGGTTCTTCCACGATGCGAGGCAAGTGATCGATCACGCGGCGGATGATCTCGTCGGTCGAGATGCCTTCGGCGTCCGCACTGAAATTCGTCTTGATCCGATGCCGCAGCACGGGCAAGGCCACCGCCCGGATGTCCTCCTGACAGACATAGGGGCGACCTTGCAGCACGGCACGCGCCTTGGCTCCCAACACCAAATACTGGCTGGCTCGCGGACCCGCACCCCATAATACGTACTGCCGCACGAAATCCGGCGCGGCCGGCTGCTGGCTGCGGGTCAAGCGAGCCAGGCGCAACGCGTACCGCGCGATATGATCCGCTATCGGGATCCGCCGCACAATGTGGGTCAGCTCCTCGATCTGCGGTCCATCCAGCGTGCGGGCGATCGTCACTTGCTCGTCGGCCGTGGTCCGCTTGACAATCTCCAACTCGTCATCCTCGCCCGGATAATCCACGCGGACGTGAAACATGAAACGGT
>SLMF01000378.1 GCA_007133715.1 Planctomycetaceae bacterium | reverse complement strand
TTGCCCTCACCTAGTACTTGGCTTCCCGAGATCACAGTTGGTATACTGCCTTTCTGAAGAAGTTCGTTCTCGCACAGGGGACTTACACCCCATAAGTTGTACACCATGCCAGGCGTACCAAAGCGGTGAACGGGAGCCGCCGGTGACGCGGGGTTTGAAATCATGTTTTTTTGGCGGCGGCCCCGTTACCGCGGTCGTTCGGGCAGGGCGTCGGTTGCAGTCGCCCCGGCTTCACAGGCATCCCGCGTTGTGGTATGGTGGCTTCGGTGGGCTGTTGTCGGTGCCGGGTTTTGCGGTATGAGAGAGCATGTTCCGGATTGAATTTACCCCTGAGGCTGCGGCGGACTTGCGGTCTTTCCGGAGGTACGACCAGGAGCAGATCGTCGGCGGGATCGAGGCACAACTCCTGCACCAAGCCGCCGAACCATCGCGTAACCGCAAACGCCTGCGTCCGAACCGGCTTGCGGAATGGGAACTGCGAATCGGGGACTTCCGCGTTTTCTATGACGTCCATCTCGACGAATCGCTGGTTAAGATTGAAGCGATTGGCTACAAGGAAGGCAGTACGCTATTCGTACATGGCGAGGAGTACGAATTATGAAGACCATTGCCGTGCCGCCGCAGGCGGCCGAGATTAACGAGTTGCTGGACCAAGCACGGGAGGACGAGCTTCTGGTGCGGACAGCCGACGGATCGGAATTCCTACTTTCGGCCGTTGACGAGTTCGACCAGGAAATCGCCCGTACTCGGCAAAACGCCAAGTTGATGGCGTTGCTGGACGAACGCGCTAGGCAGCCCAAGACCATCCCGCTGGATGAGGTGAAACGACAGCTTGGATTGACTGACTGACAATGCAGCGGAACTAGCCCGAAATCGGGTAGCCGGGCGGGTTGCCCCGCCCAGCCCCCACACCACCGCACATGCGGGTCCGCATACGGCGGTTCCACGAAGCGGAGCAAGCTCTGCTCCTGAGTCCCCACGCGAGGACGCGCTCAAGGCTGGCTGATCGCTGAGCGCCGGATCGGTCGACTCCGGTCGGAGTCATTCCGCCAGCCGCGTCGGCCCGTCTTCGCTGAGGAAGTCGGACTTCAGCTGCACGGCACCGGTCGCAGGGCCACGAGGCGATCGATGAGGAGATTCCGTTCTGAGGGCACGCATACAGCGGACGGTGCGCCGCGCCGCCGCTCGTCCTGAGCGTTATGCGAGGGCAGAATTTCGGTGGCTCGTCGCTGGCCTCCCCTTGCCGTATGCGGATCCCGACGGGATCGACAAGCCAGAGACAGCCCAGCCAATGGCCCCGGTCCAGTTTCGGAATCAGAAGCTGGACCAACGAGAGCACCGCCGGCTTCGATTGAGTCCTCGGGCGCAGCACGATCAGCCCGCCGTATTCCGCCGGCGGGTAGGCACGGATGTCGGCAAAATCCATGTCAAGCGTCAGCAGGACGCGCCCCTCGTCTCGGCAGACGTCCGCGATGATAGGGTCAGGCTGACCGACCATTTGCTGAACATGGATCGTGCATGCCCCGTGTCCCGCCGCAATCAACGCTTGCGCAACTTCGATTGGCAGGTTTTCGTCGACCTTGAATTCCATCTAGCCGGCTCCCGGTACGAGCGTCACCAACCGTTCGCGAGCCAGTTCGGCCGCGTAATGAACTGCTGCGTCAATGTCCGCATCGACCAGCGACGGATAGCTTGCCAAAATCTCGTCGCGTGACACGCCATCCGCCAAATTGTCCAGGATGACGGACACCATCACCCGTGTGCCCTTGATACAGGCTTTCCCGTGACACACCAGCGGGTCCACCGTGATGCGATCTCGCCATACCATGATTCACCTCCCCATCGCAGATTCTGCGTAGACCAAGCACGCTTGAATATCGGCTGCTTCGAGCCACGGATACCCTGCCAAGATCGTTTCCGGCGAATCGCCCGCCGCCAACATCCCCAGCACATGTTCCACAGCCAACCGCCGTCCCCGGATGAACGGTTTGCCCCCAAAGATCTCCGGATTGACCGTGATTCGCTCAAGCAATCGTTCTTCGTCCAGCATCCCACTTATCGAAGGCAATTCACCAAGATGACTCGCGTCGGTGGGATCAATCGCTTTTCCCGGTTTGGCCCGCTTCAACCACCGCGCCTTGCCCTCTTCCGACGACGTGCCCAGCGGTTTCATGTCCTCGCTCGCTCATTCGTTCCTCGTGTGCCGCTCCAATCGCATTAGCCTGTGAGACCGTGGAATTCGGGGAATAGGACTCGCCGCGTTCCCCAACAGAGTCCGTCGTAGCGGCGGACGGATGGATCGCTACGTCGTCGGGTGCGGCGGCGTCCGCCGATAGCCCGAGGTTTTCGAAGAACGCATGCAAATTCGGCTGACCCTCGCGATTTCCTCGCAGAGGCGCGGCTCCCCGTTGAAGGAAGTACCGATTCCCCTCCGCGGATGCCGCCGGCTGCGCGTATTCCACAACGAACAGCGGTCGATCAAGCTTCAACGTAGCTTCGGCCGCCGCAAACGTTCCACCCCTCATGCCCGATTCGATAACGATCATCGCATCCGACAGCCCGCATATCGTCTTGTTCCGCTGCATGGCGTTTTGCGGCGTCCAGGGGCGCCGAGGAGAAAACTCGGAGAGTACGAGGTGGTTATTATTGTTGAACAGCGATCGGACTTCCCATTTTTCGCCAAAACGCAGGATGCCTTCAGCTACACTTCGACGGAGCCCAAATTCGCGTACCAAGTGATCCGCCGACAGGTGAGCAAATTCATCGACCGAGAGGTGGCGCTCGAGCATGCGGTCCACAAGACCCGACAGCGTCTTGATTCCAAGCCCCTTGGCGAAAAGCAAACTGAGCACAGGCGTCGTTTCGGCGATCATTGGTTATCCGTGTCTCTCAGAGATTCATAAAAGTCCAGCTCTTCACCGTCCAAGTCGAACGCCGCCGTCCGCACCTCCCGCTTGGTGAACAGCTTCTTCACCTCGCCCGTGTCGGGATCGGGAAACGTCACCAGCGCCTCCTTGGTGCGCCGCAGATAGAACGGAGCCTCCTGTTCCTGCATCGCCGTCTGCAGACTCTCGATGCTCCCATACACGTCCGGGTCCAACAACGCCAGAAACCGCCGAAAATGCTCCGGATCGCCCTTGTGCGGCGTGGCCGTCATCAACAGAAAATGGTCCGTCACCTTCGACAGTTCCCGCCCCAGCCGGTACGCATAGGTGGTATGATCCTCCGATCGCGCACTCATCTTGTGGGCTTCGTCCACAATCACCAAATCCCACCGCGAACGCAGCAAACTCTCGCGGGCATCCTCGATGATCGACACCCACGAAATCGACGTGATCACTTGATCATGTCCCTGCCAGGGATTCTGGCCGTAGTTCGCCCGCAATGTCGCTCCCCGGATGATCTCGAACTTCTCCCGGAACTTGTCCGCCAGTTCCCGCTGCCACTGGAACGTCAGATTCGCCGCCGCGACGATCAGCACTCGTTTGACCAACCCCCGCGCTTTTAGTTCCTTGTGCGTCAAACCACCCATCACCGTCTTGCCCGCCCCCGCATCATCCGCCAGCAGGAACCGCAGGCGAGGCAGTTGCAGGAAATAATTGGAGACCGCATCCAGCTGATGGGGCAGCGGATCGACCCGCGCGATGGACAGCGATGCACCCATCGGCACCACCACCAGCACCTCGATCGATTCCGGCAGCGACGGTCCGCTCAAAACCGTCCCGCTGGTGATGCTTGGTACTGCCATTCCAAAGATCCTGAAAAAACTGCGGAAGGGCTCGATTGGCGCTTTTTTTCCTCCCCGAATTGACCACAACCTGAACGTCGCGCTGCGAGTCACGAAACCGCAACACACCCGATCGTATTACCGTACCCCCAGCCAAACCGATTTACAACCAGCCTGGCGGCCGTAAAAGAGCCCTTCCGTCGCCCGTTTCCCGTAAACCCGACATTGTGGTCCTCAGAGCCCCGATGCCAGACCCCGCGCAACCGCCACTTTGCCCCATACAGCCCAAATTGTCCTGTTCGATTCTTGGCTCCTTCTCCAATTTGCGGGGGCTTCGCCCCCCGACCCCACGGCGGCCTGCGCCGCCTACCAACTTGCATGCCGGGCGTTGCCCGGCGCTCCGCACGCTGCCGGTTCAGCCTCCGCTACCGGCTCCGCTTGCGGAACTGGGACCGGGCTGTTCCGCTCTCTGAGTTCCGGGGACACCCTACATAACGGTTGCTCACTTGGGGGCGTTTTGTAATGATCAGGCCATGGCTCGACTAGCACGTGTGGTTATCCCGGGTATGCCGCATCACGTCACCCAGCGCGGGAACCGACGGCAGCAGACGTTCTTCTGCGAGGAAGACCACCAGGCCTATCTCGGTCTAATGGCCGAGTGGTGCGGCGGACATCAGGTTGAGGTCGGAGGACGGCTTGCGACGGGCGATCGGCGAGACCCATCGGCGTTACACAAGACGGGTCAACTTCCGCGAAGGTGGGCGGGGTCACCTTTGGCAAGGTCGGTTCGCCTCGTTCGTCATGGACCAACCGTATCTGTTGGCGGCCGCGCGCTAGATCGAACTCAATCCGGTCCGCGCGGGCCTGGTGACCGCGCCGAGCGACTATCGCTGGAGCAGCGCGCGAGCCCACCTGAACGGCAACGACGATTCGCTGGTGAAGGTCGCCCCCATGCTGGCGCCCGCCCGCGATT
>SLMF01000462.1 GCA_007133715.1 Planctomycetaceae bacterium | reverse complement strand
TCCAGGGAGATTGTCTGCGCCGACCCCGCCGCAGCCCGATTTCTCGTCATTTTGACGCAAATTCCTACGTATCAAGCCCTTACGTGCTTTTATGTGCATTGACAGTGCCATTCGTGTCAGGAACCGTTGTTTTGACAAGATCGATGTGTTCGATTAGGCTCTGTGCAAACAGAGAAACGGTCCTGCCCCCTTTTCTTCCGCGATCGTTGCTGGCTGTCCCCTTGCATTCCTCGGCCGAGAATCTTTTCACTTCCGATAGGGTGTTTATGGCCTTCGGCCAATCGAGCGTGTAATAACTACCTATCCTGGGGCGTTGCCCCAGGCTACGATGTGTATGGCCGTTGGCCAAAAAACGCACGCCAGACTGGTCGCCAGCATTGCCGCCAGCTGCTGTTCCAGTTCGTCGGGCAGGGCGACCAGAGCCTGTTCCAACGCGGTCGGGCCTTGCAAGGCGACGCCCACAGCCAGCTCGAGCATCTTCGGATGCCCGTGCAGCCAGCGGGCCACCCGGACGCACAGACCGGCCAGTTCTCCGTTCTCCTCGCGCAGTTGGCTGGCGTCCTTCAGCGTCCGGCACTCTTTCTGGCGTGCGACGTGTTGCACGTAGTGGGCCGCGTCGGGCAGATCTTCCAGATTGTCCAGCACGATCAGGGCGGGCGCGTTTTGCAGGCGGCACAGGGCCAACCGCAACAGCTCGACGGCCGTCTTCTGCCTGGCGTCGCGGATATCGACCCAAACCGCGGCCTGGTAACGCCAGGCGTTGCGCCGTGCGGACGCCCGCGCCAAGGCCGTCTTGCCGATGCCGCCAATGCCCCACAAGGCGAACCCCGTCAGCCGGGAATCGGCCAGTGCCTGACTGATCTGCACCCGTTCCTCCCCGCGACCGCCGGGAACGGGCCGCCGCGCGAATGGAAGAAGTGCCGCTCATCCCACCTCCCCGCCCCCGTCGCGTAGCGACCGCATGACCGTAGCATTCCGTGGGTTTCAACCCATGGAATGCGGGTTGCCAGATCAAGATGCGGTTACGAGGGTAACAGTTGCTGGTCATTGGTCATTGGTCGTTCTTAGTTCGTGGTTCGTGGTTCTTAATTATCGCTTCGTGAAATCATACGGCGGTCTTGATGGCCGGCGGCTGGAACGACCGGACTGGGAATTTTGCATGCATAACTACGAACTAAGGCGTCGCGTCAAAATAACTTGACGAGTTTTATTTCTTATGAAACACTCGGTCGATTACACTTAGTCGAACAGCCGGGGGATTGAGAGATGACTAAGTGTAGGGGACTAAGTGTTGGGGGACTAAGTTGGGGGACTAAGTGTTGGGGGACTGGGCTACATTATCACTCCGGCCGCACGAAGAAATCGTCAACTTATTTTGACGCGACGCCTAAGAACCGATCACCGGTGTTGTTTCGCCCTTTCAGGGTTCAGGGGCCAGGGGTCAGGATTCAGGGATCACCAAGCACCGTGATCGTCTTCAGGGTCGGCCTGTCTTCCAGGTCATGTCAGGCAAAGAGCGGCTTGGTAGCAGCGATGCGCAGGGCGTATTCCTCCGTGACAGGGGTAACAATGAAGGGGTGGCGATATACCAATTGCTACTGCTATGCAACGGATCGCCAGCCGGTTCGGCCCGTGGTCGAAAAATTGCGACAATCATTTTCTTTTGGCCGCCAAGCTGCAGAATTCCAGAGAATTTTGACCGGCTCTGCGGGGAAGCCGGTTTTTGCCCTTCTTTCAAAGCCTTACATAGAAAGCAATTACGTACAACCCAACCGGCTCCAGCCACGGGATTCGGGATTGAGCGGGTGGCGATTCCGGGTTACGCTACGTGAACGTCCCCTGGTGAACTCGTTGGAATGATCGGCCGATGCCTCGCCTGGCTTGATTTCAGTACTCCGGGGCCCTTTCTCACACTAAGCCATGAAACAACGGATCAGCTACATTCAGCGACTGCTGGCACAAGTCGACCGGATCATTGCGAACGAGGTCCCCGACCAACGCGTGCAGTTCGCCCTGGAAATCTGTCGCGAACTGAGCGACCACCGGTTGCCGAGGAGAAAGAGGGCCCGTCGTGCTTCCTGACAGCGGGCAGCGGGGGGGGTTCCCCTTGGGGGGCGGCCGCGTGCCGCACTCTGACAAGCGGGAGGGTGGATAAGGAACTTCAGACACAAAGGAGACCCCATGAGAGGACAGTTATCGGCAGCGCTCATCGTCTTGGCGGGTATGGTGGCCCTGGCGGAGGGTGTGCAGGCGGAGCAACCGGGCCATCGGCCGAACGTGATTCACATCATGGTCGATGACCTGGGCTGGCGCGATCTGTCGGTCTATGGCAGCGAGACCTTCCAGACGCCGCACATCGACGCGCTCGCCGCGCGCGGGATGCGCTTCTCCAACGCCTATTCGGCCAGCCCGCTCTGCTCGCCCACACGCGCATCGGTCATCACCGGACAGACTTGCGGGCGACTCAACTTTACCTCGCCGACCGGGCATTTGCCCAAGGTGGTGCTCGATCCGCAAGAGTCGGACTCGGGGTCGCCTGGCATGCCGATGACAATTCCGCAGACGGCGTCGCGAGTTCCGATGGAGCTGACGACGATCGGCGAGATCTTCCAACAGGCCGGGTATCACACCGCTTTCATGGGCAAATGGCACTTGGGGCACGCCCCCTACATTCCCGAAAACTACGGCTTTGATTTCGTCGTCGGCGGGCGCGGGACCCCCGGCCCGCCCGCTCCGGGATTCTTCGGACCCTGGCCGGAAGCCGCCAATTTCCCGGAAGTCGAAGGCAGCCCGAACGCCGATGATGTGATGGGCGACGAAGCGGTGAAATGGATCGCCGACAAGGCGGGCGAGCCGTTCTTTCTGGCGCTCTGGTTGTACAACGTGCATGCTCCGTTTCAGGGCAAGCCGGATGATATCGAGGCGTACCGGCCGTTCGCCGAGTCGGCCTGGTATCAGCGGTCGGCGATCATGGCATCCATGGTCAAGACGCTGGACGATAACGTGGGCAAAGTGATGGCCGAACTGGAACGTCAGGACCTGCTGGAAGACACAATCGTGATCTTCACCTCGGACAACGGCGGGAACATGTACGACCGGCCGGAGGGCGAGAACCCGACCGATAATCATCCGCTGCGGGCCGGCAAGGGAAACAACTATGAAGGCGGTATCCGGGTGCCCTACATTGTCTCCTGGCCGCGAGTCGTGCCTTTTGATTCCGTCAGCGACGTGGTCATCATCAGCTACGACTTCTATCCCACCGTGCTCGACATACTGGAACGGTCGCCGCCGGAGGGACACCCGCTGGATGGCGTCAGCCTGCTACCGGCGTTCCGAGGCGAGCCGATGGCGCGAGGGCCGGTTTACATGGTGTTTCCGCATACCGTGCTGGCGACTGGCAACTATGCCAATGTCGCGATGCGCGACGGCTCGTGGAAGCTGATGCGTTTCTTCCACAGCGGCCCGAACCAAGAGGATGAATACGAGCTGTACGATCTGAGCACCGATCCGGGCGAAACCCGCAATCTGGTGGCGTTTTACCCGGAGGTGGCCCAACGGATGAAGGAGCAGATGGCGAGTCATTTGACAGAGACCGGCACGCTGTTGCCGCGTCGCAATCCGCAGTACAGGCCCGAGTATGTGCAAGCGGGCTTCCAGATGGTCAACGGCGGAATCCTCGCCGGCGGCGGCAAGAACAGCGTGGCGATCACGTCGAAAGGTCCGAGCGTCACCTTGCGCTACCACATTTCGGAGGACGCCCAGCCGGGCGACTTGTTGGAGTTCCGCTTCATGAGCAACTGTGCCGTCAGTCTCACGGCGGGCCCGGGGACCACGCCCGTATTTGCCAAACCAGTGCTGGTCCGCCCCGATCTGGAGAACCGTCGCCTGCGCATCCCGCTGGGCGCCGAGGTCTCCACGGGCGTGATCACCGTGGTGATCGACCTTGCGCAACCTGGCCGGATGCATCTGCAGGATGCCGCGCTTGGCCGGGCGGACGATGTCCCGGTCCGGTGCGTGAACCAAGTGGAAGGCTGGCGGGCGGGACGGGAAACGGTCGGCCTGCGGTTGGTCGAGGGGCAGTTGGTCGTCGATTCCACAGCGGCGGATCCCTGGATCGAAATCGATCTGCCCGAACCACTTACCGAAGGCGAGCCGTTTACTCTGCGGTTTGAAATCCTTGCCGACGGCCCGGGGGTTTTGCGTCTGTATGACCGCACGCATGCGGGACGCGGTTTCACGCCCCAGGCCAAGGTGGATGTGCCCCTGCCAGCGGCCGAGTGTTGGGTAGACATCAGCGGCCGTCTCGGTTCCGGTTCGCCACTGCACGCCCTCCGCATCAATCCGCCCAACCGACCCGGCCAGTCGCGACTGCGGAACATCCGGGTGGAAGACGCGGACGGGAAAATCGTGAAACAATGGTTCTAAACGGCCCGCGGTCGGTTGCCGCCAGCAGCCGATCGGGATTCCCCAGGATCCCCAATGTGATTCGATGGCGGAGACTTCCTGTCTTTCCCAAGTCGCGTGACACGCGCAGACGCTAGCCAAACGACCGCTGCATTTAGAAATGCCCGAATTTTTGTCATGACCGGTGCAAACGGGCGCCGATCTCCGCTTGCAGGCACGTTGCGACAGCAGCGCACTTTCTCCGTGAGCACTAAGGTAACGAGCATGCTCGTCTTTATCAGCGACCTGCACTTGACGGACGG
>SLMF01000158.1 GCA_007133715.1 Planctomycetaceae bacterium | reverse complement strand
GGCAACGCTGCAACGTCCGCAAGATCTGTGCCTCGCTGTAGTACTCGCGCATCGCTTGGTTGACGAACACCGACAAGTGGGAGCCCGCATTGAAGCAGTTGGCTCCACAGATTACCCGCGAGATCGCGTGGGGCCCCAAGGAGATTTGGGGCATGTTGTCGGACGGGGTAGTGATCGAGGACGCCGGGTCAGCGTGCGCAGATACCGCCCCGCCCCCTGCGGCCAAAGCTACCGGGAACGCCCCCACCGTTTTCAAAAAGTCCCGGCGAGCTTGCTCTTCCCCCTCAGGAACCCTTTCCCGGGCTTCACGGGATTGCCTCTGGCTTGTCATCAGGTAGCTCCTTGCACCACGACTCGCAACCTGCACGGAGAACTCCGCCCACGGGTGATGTCGTCCCCCGATACCTACAGGATATGGTTGAAACCGCCGGGTGTCGCCGCGAACCCTGCCGGGCGAGGCGCTGTCACACGGGCGGTGTCGCTTGATTCGACGTCGCCGCCGGCGGTTCGTCCGACTTGCCGCGCTCCGCAGCGCTTTGCTTTGCCGATTCCCCGCGGCTCTCACCCCGGGCAGACCGCCAAGCTCGAAACAGTCCCCAGCCCCGGTTTTTCGCTTCTGCCGGCGGGATTTCCCCTAAAAAATAGGGTTCACTCGAGAAGACCTGAAACCCCAAATCGATCTGGGCCCACAAATAGACCCGCGCGCCTTCCCAATCACTCGCCAGGACCACCTGATGCTCCCCGCGACCGTCCCCCTCGGGCCGCTCCAGCCTCACTTGATAAAGCGACTCGACATCCTCGGGCAGACCCTGCGCCTGCGGGGCCTTGTGGGTGACCAGCAGATCACACTGGTCGCACACTCGGGAGGGAGGCCATTGCCACTGCATTTGCAGCATGCCCTCCCCTTCATCGCGGGTCACTGCAGTCTCCGCATCGTGAGCAAAACCAATCCGCTCGGCCGGCACCAGTTCGGCTTCCACCCACTGCCGCACCACGGGCTGATGGTGGGGAAATTGCTCGCAGATCTCCCGTACCACGAGGGCGTCAAAGGCTTGGGTAAACGCGGCGCGGCGGTTTTCCAATAACGCCGTGACCAACTCCTGACGCGTGGCTGCCAGGGCTTGGTGGACCTGCGAACGCAACGCCTGCTGGAGTTCGGCTAACTCGGGAGCCAAGCCCGGTTCCTGCAGCGCGGGTTCGGCTAACCAGCGTTTGACCGCCGCCAACTGGCCCGCTTCGAACGCCGCCCGGGCTCGCTTCAAAGCCTCCTGAGCCGCACGTGCCCGCTGGAATACGTCCCGCCAAGGCTCGGCTTCCCTACATCCGTCCAGTACCTCGGGGTCCCATAGCTCCAAAACCCGCCGCTGACACGCCACCGGATCGTGCTCCGGAATCGATCGCAGGGCCTCCAACAACGGGACCCGCGCCTCGGCCAACTCGATCCGGGACCGCATGGACTCGGAAGCCAGCACGCGACCCCGTAGCTCGGCCAACCGCTCCCACGCCCGCAGTAAATCCGCCTCCATCTCGCCGTGCGCAATCATCCGCTCCAGCCGTCGAAAGGCTAGTAAACGTTGGCGAGCTTTCGCCGCACGCTTGGCCAGTCCGGCATGATAGGTCTTCGGTAAGACCTGCATCACCTTGGCAATGTAGGTTTCGCTCTCCACCGTGCCGACCTTCTCCAACTCGTGCACCCGCTGCACCGACTTCAAGCGGCGTGCCGCTGCCCGGTAGTGACGCACCAGCGTGGATTGCGGATTCAAACCGTCGATCACTTCCGCCGACGCCGCCGCCACCAGCTGCTTGTCGTGCGCCAACGTCGGTGTCCGCGGACGCTGACGGAAACAGGCTTGCAAACGCTCGAGACTCTGATGACGAGCCGACAACTGCTCGATCTTCGCACGCAACGCTTCGGCTAACGGATGGCCCCCCAGCTTGCGTAAATCGTCCCAGACGGCAAACACGTTCGCCAAGTCCGGCGAAGTCGCTGCTAGCAGCAATCCCAGCCGTTCGACCAAAGCCAACTTGCGGAGTTCCCATCGGTACGGCGCCGCACTGGCCCGACCCTCCAACAGCTGCTGGTTCGCCTCCCACGTCCGTTTGAATTTGTCCCACGCCTGCAACCGCCGCGCGGAATCCAAAACCCGCAAGACACCCCGCACTTCCGCCGCTTGACCCGCCGCTGCCCATAACGGCTCCGCCGCCGGATATCCCTCCAATAACCCCGTCTGATATAACTCCTCGACCCGCGCCTCGTCCCCGCTCGCCAACGCCTGCTCCATCGCCTCCCGACACGCCACCCGCCGCTCCGCCTCGTCCACCACCGGCTTCAACTCCGCCGGTATCCGCTCCTCCGTGCCCATCCGACGAACAAACTCCACGACCTTGTCCCAATCCTGAGCCGCCGCTAATCCGTCAATCGATTCGCACCACAATAACACCTCATCCACCACCGGTACGTCGCGTAAATCAAAACGCGTTAACTCGAATAAGTAATGTGCCAAATCCCGAACCTGCTCGTCCGGCGAATTCAACAGATCACGGTACAAGGGCGACGAAGCCGGCGCGCGAAAATCCTCCTCGCGAAATAAAATCCGATCATAATCCGGCTGCTCCACATGCGTCTGCCATAACTCGGGAGACGCCGCTAAGGCGCGCAACGCGACATAAATCACCAAAGCCGAAAAATTGTCCAATCCCCCAAATAAAACCGTCTCCGAGTCCCGGCCAGGATGCTGGTACGGCGGCAAACCCGTCTCCATATTCCGCCGACCAATCAACGACGGAACACACATGCAGTCGTAATCCACTAACTTGAAATGACCCTCCGGTGATACCATCACATTGCCGTGCTGCAGATCACCATGCACCACCCGGTGCTCCGCCAACTCCCGCACCAAATGCAGCCACACCTCCGAGCCGATCTGCAACGCCTCTCCATAACCCTCCCGGCAGCGATCACGAATCCACTCAAAGAGGGTAATTCCCGGGACCCATTCCATCGTCAACAAGGGATACAGTTTACCGTCACCCGCCGAACGAATCCCCCGAGGGTCGTATGCAAACCGCACCAAGCTGGAAATCGAACGCCCCTCTAAATACTCGCTGATCGTGCGGTAATGCTCCAGTCGCTCGTCCTGCCGCCGATTGAAGACCCGAATTGCAAACTCGCTGCCGTCAGGCCGAAATCCCCGATACACCGTGGCAAAATTGCCGCTGCGAGCCTTCGGCTGGCCCAGCTGGTTCATCTCCACCGTGCAGTCTTGATACTGCGGGTCGCGGAACCCCACCCGGGGATTCTTCAACATGCTGGCAAAATGAGATATCAGCGGCCAGGACGACATGAGCTATCCGAAAGAACATAGCAAAGCGAACGCTTGACGCAGAACATCACGATGCCTCGCACCTTAACATGATCCGGCCGGTTCGCCAACCAACCCGACGTGCGGGGTCAGGCTTCGTAGCGGGATAAAATCAACACGATGTTCTGGCCGCCAAACCCGAAACTGTTCTTCATCGTGTGCCGACAGACGATTTCCCGAGCCGTATTGGGCACGTAATCCAGATCGCACTCGGGGTCCGCTACCGTCTGGTTGATCGTCGGCGGCGCGACGCCATGCCGGAGTACCAGCAGGCAAATCAACGTTTCGATGGCACCACAAGCCGTGGTCAAATGACCCGTCATGCTCTTGGTGCTGGAAATCGGTACATGATAAGCCCAGTTCCCCAACGCTCGCTTGATCGCCAGCGTTTCCGTCTTGTCGTTCAACACGGTCCCCGAGCCGTGGGCATTGATGTAATCGATGTCTTCCGGGTTCAGTCGCGCCTGCTGCAGTGCCAGTCCCATGCAGCGAGCCGCCGCCCGACCTTCGGGCTCCAAGTCCGTGATGCGGTAGGCGTCATGCGTCGAGCCCCAACCGGAAAGCTCGCCCCACATGTCGGCGTTCCGCCGCCGCGCGTGCTCCAGCTCCTCCAGCACCAGCATCGTACCCCCCTCACCGATCACAAACCCATCCCGCTGGCGATCAAAGGGTCGAGCCGCCTGCGCCGGCGGGTCATTTCGCATGCTCAACGTGGACAACCGCAAAAAGCCGGTCAGCCCGAACGGGTGGATCATACTGTGGGAACCCCCCGCCAGCATGACATCCGCCTCACCCGCACGAATCAGCTCCGCTGCCTCACCAATCGCTTTCGTGCTGGAAACACAGGCAGAAGTATAGTTCATCTGGGGCCCTTGGGCATTCACGGCGGCCGCGATCAAATTGGCCGCCAACCCGGGCTCCATAAACGAATCCTGATCCTGCGGCATCGATTGCCGCGACTGCTGCAGGAACTGCCGCAGATCAAAGCCCTGCTCCTCGCTGGCGGCCGCGCCCGAACGACACAGTTCCCGAAAATCGGGGTAGATCTCACCACAACCTGTGCACACGCCAATCCGCTCGGGCAACCAGGCGGCATCCCGCAAACCCGACGTCCGTACCGCTTCCATCGCCGCGACGACCGCAAACTGCGTCTGGCGAGCGCGGTGACCCCACAGCTGCCAATCCCCATCCCACGACCGTGGGTCCCAAGCAGGTACCTCAGCCGCAATCCGAACCGGAAATCGGCTGGCATCAAACAAACGGATCGGTCCAACTCCCGACCGACCCTCCACGAGATTTCGCCACAACGTGTGGGGACAATTCCCCAACGGGGTGATACATCCTGCACCGGTTATGACGACCCGCCGT
>SLMF01000563.1 GCA_007133715.1 Planctomycetaceae bacterium | reverse complement strand
GCTTGTCGATCGTCAAAGAACTCTGCAAACTGCTGGGGGGAGAAATCACTTTTCAAAGCGAGCTCGGTCGGGGCAGCACGTTTACAGTGACGCTGCCCTGGATTATGTCCCTGCGATCAAAGCGGGGCTCGGAATTGGATGCGCAACTGGACGAACTGACCCAAACCGCGCCGCGGGAGCCACGCGCCACCGCTTCCCGCCCGCCGGCTCACGCCGGCCATTAGCGCCAAACCCTGCTCGCCCGCCACCCCAAGCGGCCTCGCGACGCCGAAAACCGACTTGCGTACGCGTGGAAAAAAAGCGAAGCGGCGACCCGGATGCCTCGAACTGCCTGCCGGGGAATCTACCGTGGCTCGCTGGTGATTCCCCGCACAACCAACGCAGGGGGTTATCTCGGACGGACACAAACCTCGATCCGGTTCTCCACGTGCGTCACGCCTTTCACGCTACGGACCGATTCCTGGGCCAATTGCTTGTGGTAGAAGCTCCGCGTGCGGCCTCGCAGTACCAAAACGCCCTCGGTAAACTCGCAATCCAGTTCACCCACCGAATCGTCGAGCCTGCGGTGCAAATGCTCTCGAGCTGACTTGGCAATGGCAAAATCGTCCGTGGCAACGCCTGTCAAGGGGACCATAAACAACCCTCCTTAGCACGTGCGGAAAAGAAAAATTCGCACCTATCCTTGACTTTAACGCTTCGCCCCAATTCGTCAAGGTTGCTAGCACGACTCGAAAGACGCTTTTCTCCTCAATATCCCCGAAAAAGGCGCTGATTCTGGCTGATCATCCCCCGTTGTAACGGAAGTGCCGACAATTACAGACTCTTCAGGGTGTATTCACTTCGCATGAAGAGGTGGATTCGACAAGCTACTGCACCCGCTCTTGCCATTGGTGCAGACGCCGCCGCAACTCTTCCAGCTTAGCGGCGTAGTCCGGATCGTCCACCAAATTGGTCTTCTCGGTCGGGTCCGCTTGCAGATCAAACAACTGCTCGTAATCCCATTCGGGCCAGAGGACATACTTCCAGTCGCGTCGGACGACGGCCAGCGAGGTGGGAATCCGCTCGCGCCGCGTAATGGTCGGATGTTCGTAAAAGAACTCATTGCGCCAAACGGGCGGTTCGGGCTCGAGATACAGGGGTGCCAGATCCTGGCCCTGCATCCGCTCGGGCACCGGCAGTCCCGCCGCAGCCACAATGGTGGGGGCAAGATCGATATTCAGGGCCATTTGCTCGAACACCGCGCCTCGCTCCGCAGAACACTGCCGCGGATCCCGGAGAATCAAGGGAACTCGAATTGACTCTTCGTAGGGGTACCATTTGTCGGCCAAGCCGCGTTCCGCATGGAAGTAGCCATTGTCACCGATGAAAATGATCAAGGTGTTTTCGTAAACGTCCTGCTCTTGCAGACGCTGCACGATCCGGCCCACCACCTGGTCCACCTCGGTGATCAGGCGGAAGTAGTTGATCATGTACTCCTGGTAGCGTTGGGGCGTGTCGAATCGCCAGTGGAAGCGGACACGGCCTTCGTTTTCCGGTTGGGCCAAGAAAGGCGGCAGGGCTTCCAAGTAGGACGGGTCCATCAAGGGGGACTCGGGTACGCGAGCTCCTTCGTAGTATCGGGCACTCCACTCTTGCGGCAAATACTGTTCGGGGGCCCGATCCTCGGCATGCGGTGCGAAGAAGGAAACGCTCAGCAAGAACGGCTGCTCCTTGGGACGTTCTTCCAGAAAGGCCAGGGCATCCTGCGCGTTCCGCTCGGTGATGTGGATCTTCTGGCCGTCCACTTCCATCCAGTGGCGACCTTCGTAAGCCGTGACGAAATCGAAATCCTCGGGACGCACACGGCCCACCCCGTATTTGCCCACGAAGCCTGTCCAGTAGCCGGCATCGCGGAGCAGGGCGGTGTAGGTTTCGGCAAAGTCCGCAGGCGGGATCGGTCTGCCGAATTGGGTGATCCCATGCCGCGACATGTATTGGCCGGTGAGAATCGAGGCGCGGCTGGTCATGCAGATGCTGGTGGTGACGAAGGCTTGGGGAAAGCGAACGCCCTCCGCAGCCAGCCGATCCAGATGCGGGGTGTGAATGACTTCGTTCCCAGCCGCGCCCAAGGCGTCCCAACGCTGATCATCCGAGACCAGCAGCACCACATTCAAAGGAGCGACTTCATCAGCCCGGGTGACGTTTCGCAGGCACAGGACGATCAAAACCAGTAGCGCCATTCGCATGGATGTTCTTCTCCCGGAAAAAGGGACCCGACCAGAGACCCAGCCATCGTAAACGGGTCATCTTAGCGGTTTGGCGGTCGATGTCAACTTGAGCAATGCCCGCAAGGTAACTCGATTCCCTGCCCATCGCCGGCTCGCTGCGATCGTAGTGGCTGCGAAGCGTTCCGCATACGGCGAACGCCTACGGCCCCCGCGGATCGCTGCATCTCCCCGGGCGATCGCGGCAGTTGTTATCCAAGGCATTGACGATCGGGGGCAGCAGTCTCCCGAGCCCGTTCAGGAACGTGAAAAGCGGCACCCGGTGGGTTGGTGTCCGGTTGTCGGCGTGATAGAGTCTTGTTGTGCGGGCACTTGTTTCGGGCGGGGGGCGGGAAGAGCGCATTCCTCGGCAGGCCCGAGTTCGGGTGGAAGCTTGCGGGAATGGGGAACACGTTGTCTACGGCGATCGAAATCTGCGAATTGACGCACCGCTACGGTCGGCGGATCGCGTTGGATGCGTTGACGATATCGATTGACCGGGGCGAGATTTTCGCGTTTTTGGGGCCCAATGGTGGCGGTAAAACCACGTTGTTTCGCGTGCTGTCCACGTTGGTGCCCGTGCAGCAGGGTCAGGTTCGCGTAGGGGGCGGCCTGCTGCCCGAGGCGGCGCCCCTGGTGCGGCGACGGATCGGGGTGGTGTTTCAATCGCCCAGCTTGGATCGGTACCTGACGGTCGATGAGAACCTCCGCTTTCAGGCGGCTCTGTACGGGGTCCGGGGCCCACTGCTGGCCGAGCGGCGGGAGGAGTTGCTCACGCAACTCGGATTGACCGCGCGGCGGAAGGAGCGAGTCCAGCAGCTGTCCGGCGGTTTGCGACGCCGCGTGGAATTGGCCCAGGGTATGATCCACCGACCCGATATCCTGTTGATGGATGAACCCAGTACCGGCTTGGACCCCGGGGCGCGCCACGATCTGTGGACCTATTGGGAACGCCTGCGCCGCGACCATAACGTGACGATCGTGCTGACCACCCATCTGCTGGAGGAAGCGGAACGGGCCGATCGGATCGCCATTCTGAGTCAGGGCCGCTTGGTCGCTTTGGGGGCCCCCGAAAGTCTGAAAGCGTCGATCGGAGGCGATGCGATCACGGTCCGCTGTTCCGCAGCCGAAGCGTTGCGGGAGGCGATCGCCGAGCGGTTCGCGATCCCGGTTCGGTTGGTCGACGGCGAACTGCACCTGGAACAGCCGGAGGGGGCGCATTGGATTGCCCGCCTGATGGAAGCGTTCGGCGACCAGATCGATTCGATCACGCTGGGACGGCCCTCACTGGCCGACGTGTTTATCGACAAGACGGGACACCGGTTTTGGAGCGAGACGCCCGATGAGCAACCCCGCGGTTAGGGTCCAGAATGCCGAGTGGCAATCGGCGGAATACCCCCGGGCGGGCGCCTGGTTGGCCGTCGGCATGCTGGCATGGCGAGAGATCTTACGTTTCGTACGTCAGGGCAGCCGCGTTGTCGGCGCGATCGGCCAACCGCTGACGTTATGGCTCTTCTTCAGCGCCGGCTTCGAACGGACGTTCCAGCTGGAAGGTTCTGCGGCGACGACTTCGTTCGCGCAATTCTACTTTCCCGGCACCCTGGTCCTGATCTTGTTGTTCACCGCCATTTTCGCGACCATTTCGGTGATCGAAGACCGCAACGAGGGGTTCCTGCAATCGGTCTTGGTCGCTCCGATTCCCCGCTGGTCCATGGTGTTGGGTAAGGTGTCCGGGGGGGCGATGCTGGCCATGTTGCAGGGAGCCCTGTTCCTGCTGCTCTCGCTGACCTGGGGAATCTCCTTTCCGCTACCCAAGCTATTGGCCCTGGGCGGGATGATGCTGCTGACCGCGATCGCCTTGACGTCTCTCGGGTTTTTGATTGCCTGGCGGATGGAATCGACGCAGGGGTTTCACGCGATCATGACCGTGTTTCTGATGCCCCTCTGGCTGTTATCCGGTTCTTTTTTCCCGGTGCCCCCGCAGGCCGCGGTCGGTTCGTGGCCGCAGCTGGTCTTGCATTGGGTAATGCGCGCCAATCCGTTGACCTACAGTGTTGCCGGACTCCACCAAATCCTGTTCGACGGGCCCCTGGCCGACGGTATGTTCATGCCTTCGCTGGCGATTTGTTGGGCCGTCACCTTTGCTTTCGCCCTACTTATGCTGGCGGCATCAATTCGGTATTCCCGAGGTTCCTAACGCTGCCTCGCTTCGCTCGGCCGCAACCCAAGAGAGATCCTTGGCGAAGCTCCGTCGCGCGGTGGTGCGAGCCGGGTAGCATCCAGGGAGTCCCGCCGCTGTAGCTCAAAGCCCGTGTAGGCACCGGTGCCCTGATTTGCTGATTCAGGCTTTTCTGTGTAGGAAAGCTTTACCCCGCTGGAAACGTGCGTCTCCCTCGAGCTGCCGTCTCGGCGGCCAACAGGAGCGTCCCTCCGTTTTCCCGAGGCCATGACGTCTTTCAGCGACGATACCGAACGGCTCCCGTTTGCCCGG
>SLMF01000634.1 GCA_007133715.1 Planctomycetaceae bacterium | reverse complement strand
GGCATCAAACAAACGGATCGGTCCAACTCCCGACCGACCCTCCACGAGATTTCGCCACAACGTGTGGGGACAATTCCCCAACGGGGTGATACATCCTGCACCGGTTATGACGACCCGCCGTCTCATCACAAATCCTGTCTTGAGGGATCTTCACGCGGTCAGGTGATCCAGAAAGCCTCGAAGCGCTCGATACCTCGACTGCTCAGCACTCGCCCGCGCCGCCCAACCTGCCCGAAGTCCTATTATCGGCGAACAGACCGTCCAAGGAAAATGATTGCGGCCTGGATCGTGTTTTTCAGATCACCCCACCACACCTACTTAACGGGTCTGTGTGTCCGGTTCCCCAATCTGGCGGACAAAGCTGGCCAGTCGTGATTGCAGATCCAACAGCTGCTGCCACTCGGTGATCGGTAACGACATACGAGCCGATTTCTCTTCCCGAACACTACTCAGGACACTGCGAATTCGTACCCGAAAATAGTCCAACAATTCGGACAACTGGGCTGCCTGTGTCGGCGTCAGATCGTGTGGCAATTCCGGCGGTTCAAAATTGAACAAAAACTCCTGCAAATTCTCGATGTCCGTCCAAGGAATGCTGGAATCCGAACTCGAACTCGCTTCCTGCTCCCCCGAGTGCTGGGACCGAAACCAACCCTTTACCTCCGGCTGAGGGGGTAATTCCGCCAATCGCTCCGCAATCTGTTCTCGCGAGCCGACCAACAGCATCGTGCGACCGATTTGGATCAAATCCCCCGGACGGAGAACTCGCAGCCGTACGTCTTCCCCGTTGACCCGGCTCCCGTTGGTGCTCTCCAAATCCGTCAAAACCAGACGTTCCCCCGACGCCTGCAATTTGACATGAAAACGGCTGATTCGCTCGTCATTCAACTGGATGACATTGCCCTCTTCGCGTCCGATCGTGATCGGCGTCTCCAAACCTTCAAAGGTGCGGCCCCGATCGGCACCGTCGAGCACTCGCAGGATGACCCGAACCATGGACGTAAACTCACTACTTTATGAGGGAATCACTTTACAAGATAACCGCATCCACAATTGCTTATAACATCCAGAGGTTGTCGTGGTCAAGTCGCAAGCGAGCCAGAATCGCCGCTTTCCACCGCCCCCCTCCCCCACGAACTTCTCAATCGATGGAATCCTTCCCGCTTGAATCGGCACTCCCGCCCTCCACGGCACCCGCACTCCGCTTCCAAATAGTTTATTCAGGGGGAAATCCAGTCCCTCGCTTGTAAAGCCTTCCCCCCAACACCGCTCTCGGCTAGAATACGTCGCGACTGGCCGACTGCATCAGCCAACTCGCCACGCGCCCGTAGCTCAACTGGATAGAGCATCGGTCTTCGGAACCGAGGGTTAGGGGTTCGAATCCCTTCGGGCGTACTCGTCATCAACCTTTTTCGCCGAATTCCCCCACCCGGCACCCTCCCGAACTCCACCTACGTGGGCCGTTTTGTGTGATCGTACTAAGAGGGATTTCCTTAAAGGTCACGTTCGTGTATGCAGGAAGATACCGGTATTGCGGGCAACGAGTGCTTGCGAAAGGGCTCTGATTTTTCGGCACAGGGGAGTTCGCGGGAGACGTCTCCCAGGGTGCCATTGGGAATGGATCGATGCGACGCCCCCAGTATCAGGATGAGAATCGAACGTATTCGGCTGATCGTTGCCGACCGGTCATCGAGGCGGTTGCTGCCGGCAAACTTCGCCAGGAATCCCTGGTGCATGGTCACTATCCGGGGCGGCGGTTGCCGCGGGGGGTGTTGAATGACGTGCGGATGCTGGGGTTCTGGGATGCGGATACCGATCAAGACTGGGGTCTGGATTGGCATCAAAACGAGGGTATTGAATTGACGTTCTTGGAGAACGGTCGGCTCGATTTCGCCGTCGATCAGAAGCGGTTTCGGTTGCTGGCGAATGATCTGACCGTGACCCGCCCCTGGCAGTCGCATCGGGTGGGCAATCCGCACATCACGGCCAGCCGGTTGCATTTTCTGATCCTTGATGTTCATGTGCGGCGGCCGCATCAACCCTGGCAGTGGCCGAGTTGGCTGGTGCTGACCCGGACGGATCGGGAGGATTTGACCCGTTTCTTGCGTCAGAACGAGCAGCCGGTTTGGGCGACCACACTGGAGGTGGCCGACTGCTTTCGACGGATTGGTCGTGCCGTCGAAGCCAGCGAGATGACCGACAATATCTCCCGCTTGACGGTCTTTTTGAATGAGCTGTTCGTGCTCCTGCTGGACATGTTTCGTGCCCAGCGGATCGAGCTGGACCGTTCGCTGACCAGCACGCAGCGGACGGTACGGCTATTTTGGGAGTCGTTGGAGGCCAGTGTCGAGCGTGCGGCGTTGGAATGGACCGTCCAGCGCATGGCCCGACAGTGCAAATTAGGGGTAACTCGTTTTACCCAGTGCACGAAAGAGTTAACCAATCTGGCACCGGGGCATTATTTGAACCACTGCCGTCTGAAGCTCGCGCGTCGCATGCTCTGGGAGCATCCCGAGTTGAATGTGACGCAAGTCGCCCTGGCGTGCGGCTTCACTTCCGGGCAGTACTTTGCCACCCTGTTTAGGGAGCGTTTCGGGATGCCGCCCAGCGCGTACCGCGAGAAGAAGCTGGCGGGCGTTCGCTAGGCAGGGCAGCGATTTGGTCCGAGCCGTCTGAGCAGGTATTCTCGCAGCGCGTTGTTCCTAGTGCCGCCGCGGGCGGCTGCCGAGTCGTTGCGAGGCCGATTGCCGTTGGCTTCGCTGTTCGCGGTCTGTGTGCGTGTCGGCGTGTTCAAACTTTTTCACTGGCAGCAATTGCAAGACGCCCCGTCCGCGATGCGGGATTGTTGGGGTAGCTGTTCACGTTTTATGCCGGGTGGCTTGCCTGTTTGCCCATCTGGTAATGCGGTTTTCGGTTCGGTTCTTTTCGTGGAGGTCTATCCATGTCCCGGCCCTTCAGAACGCATCGCGTTGGTTTTACATTGGTCGAATTGCTGGTGGTGATCGCGATCATTGGCATTTTGGTCGCATTGCTGTTGCCAGCCATCCAAGCGGCTCGGGAAGCCGCGCGGCGTACGGAATGTTCGAACAAGTTGAAGCAGTTTTCCTTGGGGATGCACAACTACCACGACACGTTCGGCCAGTTTGCGCCGGGGGTCCACTTTCCGGCGCGGATCACTTGGTTTCCCCAATTTCTGCCGTTTATTGAACAGGGGGCTTTGTTTGACCAGATGGATTTCGAGGTGCGGGGCACGGTTTGCTGCGGCGCTTGGGCCAACGAGATCATCAACACGGTGGTGCCGACCGCCCTGTGCGCCTCGGACCCGGCGGCCGGACTCAAGTTGCAGCAGGGCTTTCACGGCAATTACGTGGCCTGTGCCGGATCGACGCATTTTACCGGTTCCGGAACGGGAGAATCGCACGTGGGGATGGGAGATCAGTTGAACGGGATGTTCTTCCCGAACTCCCGGATCCGCATGTCCAGCTTGACCGATGGCACTTCGCACGTGCTGATGTTCAGCGAGTTATTGATTCACCCTTCGACCTCGAGTCATGACGTTCGCGGGCGGTACTACAACAGTGACGGTGGTGGCCCGTTTTTCAGTACGTTGCATCCGCCCAACACCACGGTGGGAGATCGCCCCTCGCAATGGTGCATCAACGATCCGCCGCGGCGGCCCTGCGCCAGCGGCGGAAATCACGTGGTCAGCGTACGCAGCTATCATCCGGGTGGGGCGCACGTTGCTCTGGCCGATGGAACCGTCCGCTTTGTCACGGACACCATCGATTTGACGACTTGGTGGCGGCTGGGCGAGCGGAGTTCGGATCAGCCGATTGGTCAATGGTGATATCATGCTGGTCCGCTGGCCAGGTTCTGAGGCGAGTTTGTATTCGGGTATTAGCCAGACCGGGGCCTTTCCGGTTCGGCAGGGCCTGGGTTTTGAGGCCATGGTTCTTCTGCTGGAGTTCCTTTCATGTCTGTCAAAAACAGAGTACCTCGCGTTGGGTTCACGCTTGTCGAACTCCTGGTGGTGATTGCGATCATCGGGATTCTGGTGGCCTTGCTGCTGCCGGCCATTCAGGCGGCTCGGGAATCGGCGCGGCGCACGGAGTGCATGAACAAGCTGAAGCAGTTTTCGTTGGGGATGCACAATTATCACGACACGTTCGGCCGCTTTCCGCCGGGCGTGCATTTTCCCGCGCGGATCACTTGGTTTCCCCAGTTTCTTCCGTTTATCGAACAGGGGGCTCTGTTTGATCAGATGGATTTCGAGGTTCGGGGCACCGTCTGCTGTGGTGCCTGGGCCAATGAGCTCATCAACACCGTGGTGCCGACCGCCCTCTGTCCTTCGGACTCGGCGGGCAGGTCGAAATTCCAGCAGGGTTTTCACGGCAACTACGTCGCCTGCGCCGGGTCTACGCCTTACACCGGTTCTGGAACGGGTACTGCGCAGGTTGGGATGGGAGATGAGTTGAACGGGATGTTTTTTCCGAATTCCGTGATTCGCATGCGCAGTCTGACCGATGGAACCTCGAACGTGTTGATGTTCAGCGAGTTGTTGATTCACCCTTCGACTTCGAGTCATGACGTTCGCGGGCGGTACTACAACAGCGACGGTGGGGGCCCGTTTTTCAGTACGTTGCATCCGCCCAACACCACGGTGGGAGATCGCCCCTCGCAATGGTGCATCAACGATCCGCCGCGGCGGCCCTGCGCCAGCGGCGGAAATCACGTGGT
>SLMF01000024.1 GCA_007133715.1 Planctomycetaceae bacterium | reverse complement strand
CGCAAAGGAAATCGGGATCGGGATCGGGATCGAAATCAGAATCGGAATCGGAATTCGTCATCGGTCGCAATTCGCAGTTCCTCTCCCGTTCGGCGAGGGTCTCCCGACCCCGCCCCCGTTCGGCGAGGGTCTCCCGACCCCGCCGCTGTTCGGCGAGGGTCTCCCGACCCCGCCGAAACCGGGTACATTATTCCCTGCGAGTTGCCTAAAAATAGTCCAGGCGTTTCCGGGACTTGTCACGTCACTAAAGTCCGCTAGGAGGATCGGTTCGATGAAGCAGGCAAACTTTCTGGTAGGGTTGTCTTTTTTGAGCCTCGTGTTGTGCGTGGGGCCCGCTCGAGCCATGGCGGACCCGCCGGCCGAGGCTGCCGAGTTGGATGTGGCCGGGCTGATCAAGCCGGTGCTGGTAGAATCCTGCCTGGACTGTCATGGCCCTGCCGCACAGCTGGGCGGTTTGCGGGTCGACACGCTGCAGGCACTCTTGGAGGGCGGGGTATCCGGGCCCGCGATCGTACCGGAAAAGCCGGAGGAAAGCTCGTTCTACGTACGCGTCACCTTGCCCGCAGACGACTTCCAAATGATGCCGCTGGGGGCCGATCCGTTACCGGAGGAGGTCCAACAGCAGATTCGGCGTTGGATCGAATTGGGCGCCCCCTGGCCGGACGGCATGCACATGGGCGATGCGCCGGAGCCCGAGGCGGACGATGCGGCAGGTGTCGAGTCGCCAGAATCCGAAGCGGAGGCCTTGCGCCAACTGACCGCCGCCGGTGCGATCGCGATGCGGATCGCGCAAAATACGTCCTGGATACGGGTCGACTTCAGCCTGAAACCGGACGCCTTCCAGGAGCAGCATCTGGAGTTGCTGGCCCATATGCCGAATCTGTACGAACTGAACTTGGCCAATACGGCCATCACGGACGCCGGGCTCCGGTCCCTGCGATCGGCCAGCAATCTGCGGCGGCTCTATCTGCAGAATACCGGAATCACCGATGCCGCGCTGGAGTCTTTGGCGGGCCTGCAGCATCTGCGGTACTTGAATCTGTACGGAACCTCCGTGTCGGATGCGGGACTGGTCCACTTGCAGCAACTCGCGGCGCTGGAACGCCTGTTCCTGTGGCAGACTGCGGTCACCGAGCAGGGCGCAAGTACGTTGCGTGAGGTCGTACCCGAAGTGGAGATTAACTTAGGTCTGTGAGGTGGTTGATGCGCCTTCGAAACCGTTCGCTTAGCACAGGGGGGCGCCTGCTGGCCGTGGTCTTGGGGACCCTGGTCGTGTGGCAGGCAGCCGGATTGGCAAGGCTGCTGACGGCGTCCGAGCCGGCGGTCGAGCAGGTTCAGTTTTTCGAGCGGCATATTCGACCGGTGCTGATGACCACGTGTCTGGAATGCCACGGTCGGGACCAGGTGGAACGGGGCTTGCACGTCGGCAGCCTGAGCCAGCTGTTGGAGGGCGGTGCCAGCGGGCCGGCCGTCGTGCCGGGCGATCCGGATGCCAGTCTGTTGATCCAGGCGATTCGGGGCGAGCACGAACGTTATCAGATGCCGCCGGGTGCTCCGTTGGAAGAGCGGGTGGTTGCGCAGTTCGAGCAATGGGTGGCCGACGGCGCGGTCTGGCCGGAAGCGTTGCAGGCCAGCGAGGACGAATTGTCGCGACGGATGCACTGGGCGGACTACTGGGCGTTCCGGCCCGTCAGTCGCCCGGCCGTTCCGGAGGTCGAGGGCGCGCCGACCGAGGTCGATGCGTTCCTGATGCAGGCTTTGAACCAGCAGCAACTGACGCCGCAGGGGCGTGCGGATCGGCGGACGCTGATCCGCCGTGCCACGTTCGGCTTGACCGGCTTGCCTCCCACGCCGGAGGAAGTCGCCTCGTTCTTGCAAGACGACCGCCCCGACGCGTTCGTACGGCTGGTGGATCGCTTGCTGGATTCGCCCGAATATGGCAGACGGTGGGGACGTCACTGGCTGGATGTCGCCCGCTACGGTGATACCAGTGGCGACGGTACGGATCAACCGATCCCCGAAGCGCGCCTGTACCGCGATTATGTGATCGACAGTTTCAATCAGGATCTGCCCTACGATCAATTCCTGCGAGAGCAGATCGCCGGGGACATCTTGGCTGGCCAGGAGCCCGAGCAGCGTTACGCGGAGCGGGTGATCGCGACGGGATACATTGCCCTCTCGCGGCGGTTCGGCAACAGCCACGGTTCGGACCATCATCTGACGATCGAGAACACGTTGGACACGATCGGCGAAGGCTTGCTGGCGATGACGGTCTCCTGTGCCCGCTGCCACGACCACAAATTCGATCCGATCCCGACGGCCGATTACTATGGTCTGTACGGTTATTTCCAGAGCACGCAGTATCCGCACGCGGGGACCGAGCATCATCGTTTTCGCGAGCATTTTGTACCCCTGTTGCCGGATGCAGAACGTTTGAAGGCGCGGATTGCCCAGTTGGAGGCGGCCGCTGGCGATGCGGCTGGCGAGCGGGTCGAGGGGGAAGCGGAAGCAGCGCTGCGTGCGGACCGGCTCGCGCAGGCCCGGGCCTTGCTCGAACAAGTGCGGCAACACGAGGGCCCGCAGCCCGTGGCCTGGGCCGTCCAAGATCATGCGAGTCAGGCGGGCGACGCGCGGATTCATCAGGGAGGCAATCCGCGGCGGTTGGGCGACCGCGTGCCCCGCGCCTTTCTCAGCGTCCTGGACGAGACAATTCCCGAGATCCCCGCGGAGCAATCCGGACGCCTGTACCTGGCCCAGTGGATCGCCTCGCCAGAAAATCCCCTCACTCCTCGCGTGATGGTCAATCGTATCTGGTATCACCATTTCGGACGCGGGATTGTCGAGTCGTTGAATATGTTCGGCGTCCAGGGGTCATCGCCCAGCCATCCGGAACTGCTGGATTGGCTGGCGGCCGAATTCGTCGACAGCGGCTGGTCCCTCAAACACATGCACCGGTTGCTGATGGCCACGGCCGCCTATCAACGGTCCAGCAGCTCGGACTCGTCCAACGCGTCGCGTGACCCGGAAAACCGATACCTCTGGCGGTTTAACGAGCAGCGGTTGGAGGCCGAAGCGATTCGCGATGCGGTCCTGTTCGTCAGCGGGCAATTGGACTTGCGGCCCGTCGGCGAGCATCCGTTTCCAGAAGAGTCTTTCAAGCGGTTCTCGCAGCACGCGCCGTTCAATGAGACCTATGATCACAATCACCGCAGCGTCTATTTGATGAGTCCGCGTTTGAATCGTCACCCGTTTATGGAGTTATTTGACGGTCCGGACCCGAACTACCCGACGGGTCAGCGCGACGCGTCGACGGTTCCTTTGCAGGCCTTGTATTGGATGAACAGCGACTTTATTCGCGAGAATGCGGTCGCGTTTGCCACCCGTTTGTTGGAGAACGGGGTTGAGGACGAGGCGTTGCGGGTTCGCCAGGCGTTTGAAATCGCGTTGGGGCGGCCTCCCGGCGACGAGGAACTGGCACAGGTGCTGGCCTACTTGGAACAGCTTGCCCCGCAGCAGGAGCAAGATGAGAACGCGGCGCGACGTCGCACCGCCTGGGCTAGCCTGGCACGCGTGCTGTTCGCCAGCAACGAATTCATCTATGTCGACTGAAGCCCGCTCGATTCACGTGATTTTACGAATCGGAGGATCTCCGCATGGTTTCCCCCCTGAATCGCCGCCAGTGGCTGTTGCGTTCGCTCTCGGCCCTGGGAGCCGGTGCCGCCAGCCCTTATGTTCCCTTCGTTCAACCGGCTTGGGCCGGTGATCCGCCACGTCATCCGTTGGCCCCGCAAGCCCCGCATTTCGCCCCGCGAGCCAAACGGGTGATCTTCTTCTTCATGACCGGGGGCGTCTCCCACGTCGATTCCTTCGATCCCAAGCCCGAGTTGAATCGCCGCGACGGACAACCGTCCGTTCGCGACGGACGCAATTGGAAGGCCATGCTCTGGAAACCGCGGCCCCGAGGTCAAAGCGGGATCGAAGTCACCGACCTGTTCCCCCACCTGGCCGCACGCGCCGACGACCTCTGCTTGATCCGCTCGATGCACGCCGACCATGGCGACCATTTCGAAGCCACATTGCACATGCACAGCGGGTCCGACGGCTCCGTCCGGCCCAGCATCGGCTCCTGGGTCAGCTACGGACTGGGAACCCTGAACCCGAATCTGCCCTCCTTCGTCGCCTTCGTCGCCAGGAAACCCTACGCCGGGGCCCAAGTCTGGGACTCGCACTTCCTGCCCGCCTACCACCAAGGCGTGCGGATCATCCCCGGCAGTGAACCGATCCCGCACCTGACGCCGCACCCCGATACGGCAGCTTTCCAGCCGTTGGAACTGGAACTGCTGCAACAGCTGAACCAGCAGCACGGGCAGACCCGCCCGCATGTGAGTGAACTGGCCGCCCGCCAGCTGAGTTTCGCCACCGCCCAGAGCTTGCAAGAAGTCGCTCCCGAGGTGTTCGATCTGCGGCAGGAACCCGACTCCCTGCTCGAACATTACGGCGTGCGAGGTCGAGACGACCACGCGAGTTTCGCTTGGCAAGTCCTGATGGCTCGGCGTATGGCCGAAAGAGGGGTTCGCTTCGTCGAATTGATCGACACCGGGGCCAATCGTAACTGGGATCAGCACTCGAATATGCCGCGACACGGCGAGCTGGCCAAAGTCGTGGATCAGCCGATCGCCGCGCTGATCGACGATCTGAAGCAGCGAGGCCTGTTCGACGACACGCTGATCGTGTGGTGTACCGAATT
>SLMF01000541.1 GCA_007133715.1 Planctomycetaceae bacterium | reverse complement strand
TCGACAACCAGCAGACGTTACCCTTCGGCTCGGTGGCGGATGTGGCTGGCGAGGTGCGGGAGAGTGTGGCCATTTATGGCTCGGCCCGCTGGATTTGCGCCCCCTGCCACAACCTGCAACCGAACACGCCGACCGCGAACATCGTCGCCTTATACGAGACGATTCATCAGCTGGGGGTGCGAGGTTGAGACGTCTCGCGGGCCGTCCAGCCCGGCGCCAATCACCCGTATCACGCGAAAGGGAGCAAAGACATGTCGCAACGCATCGGTTTCATCGGATTGGGCGTGATGGGTCACAGCATGGCGGGGCATCTGCTGGCAGCGGGCCATCCGTTGGTCGTCTTCACCCGCACGCGGGAGAAGGCCGCGGAACTGCTGCAGGGGGGGGCCGAATGGGCCGCGTCGCCCGCCGCCCTGGCCGAACAATGTACCCGCGTCTTCACGATCGTCGGCTTTCCCGAGGATGTCCAGCAGGTGTATCAGGGCCCCGAAGGCTTGCTGAAGACCATGCAGCCGGGAAGCATCCTGGTGGACATGACCACCTCCCGACCCGATTTGGCCGTGCAGATCGCCCAGCAAGCTGCCCAACGCGGCGGACAGAGCTTGGACGCCCCCGTGTCCGGAGGCGACCGAGGGGCACGCGAGGCCAGCCTCTCCGTCATGGTCGGCGGACCACGTGAGGCCTACGAACAGATCCTGCCGATGCTGAAATTGATGGGCCAGAGGATCGTCTATCAAGGACCCGCCGGCAGCGGCCAGCATTGCAAAATGTGCAACCAGATCGCCATCGCCAGCAATATGCTGGGAGTGTGCGAAGCCCTCGCCTACGCCTGCCACGCCGGCTTGGAACCGGAAACGGTTTTGCAGAGCATCTCCGCCGGCGCTGCCGGCAGCTGGGCCCTGAACCATCTGGTGCCCCGTATGCTGGCCGACGATTTCGAACCCGGCTTCTTCGTCAAACACTTCATCAAGGACATGGCCATCGCTGCCGATTCGGCCAATAAACTCTCCCTGGACACCCCCGGCCTGGAATTGGCTCTCCGCCTGTACCGTCAACTGGCTGACCAGGGTTTTCAAGACGACGGGACGCAAGCCCTGTTCCGGCTGTACCAATCCGGTGCGGTTGGCCGCAGTTGAACCGGTCCTGCGCGACGGATCAGATCGGATTCCGTGGCTTGTGTTGGCATCTCCGATGCCTCCGTCCCGAGATCAGGAGCGTTGAATTCCATGGCCGAGCGCTGCCAGGCCTCCCGCAGCTTCGAACAGCAGCAACGCCTCGCGGACCGCACCCACGTCGTGAACTCGCAACACCTGAACGCCCCGCTGGGCCAGCGCCAGGCAGACGCCCAGTGTGCCCGCCGTGCGGCTCCGAGTCTTGTCGCCCAGTATCTGGCCGATGAATCCCTTGCGCGAAGGGCCGACCAGCAGCGGGCAGCCCAGGTCGTGGTAGCGTCCGCACGCCGCCAGCAGCGTCAGGTTATGCGAATGCGTCTTGCCAAAACCGACCCCCGGGTCCAGACAGATGCGGGCGGGGTCCAGACCCGCTTGCCGCAGTTCCTCGCGGCGGCGGCCCAGGTAAGCGAAAATCTCCGCGACCACGTCCGCATACTGCGGCGCATCCTGCATGGTCTGCGGGCTGCCCTGCATGTGCATCACACAGACGCCCGCTTGCGATTCCACCGCCAGTGCCGTCATGCGGGGGTCGCCGGTCAACCCCGTCACGTCGTTGATGATCTGCGCACCCGCCGCCAACGCTTCGGAGGCGACTTGCGATTTCGAGGTATCGATCGAGATCGGCACCGAAACCTGTTCGCTTAACGCCTGCACCACCGGGAGCACCCGCCGCAATTCCTCGGACGAGGAGACTGGCGACGAGTAGGGACGGGTGCTCTCGCCGCCGATATCCAGCAGATCCGCGCCCTCGGCCACCAAGCGGAGTCCTTGTTCCACCGCCGCTACGGGGTCGTAGAAGCGTCCGCCGTCCGAGAAACTGTCGGGCGTGACGTTCAGGATCCCCATCAACCGCGGCAAGCGGTCGAAGTGGAGTACCGTAGACCGCAGCCGCCAGCGTACTGCCCGCGTCCCGTTGGGTGGTTGCGTGCCGGTGGGGCGGGACTCGGGCATCTGGTCAACGCCTGCTTGAAAGGAGCGAAAGCACCGCAGTTCGCCCGAGCCTAGGGCAAACCGCCCTGTTGCAGTTGGCGGAACGCTTCGATCCCCTCGCCTTCGAGGTCGAAACCGAAGTCGAAGTCGTCATCCATGGGCTCTCCCGCGGAATCGTCCGCCTCTTTGTCTTGAACCAAGTCGGACAGCGACAAGCGGATCTGATTGTACTGCGATTCGGCGACCACGTAATACCAATCTCCGAATCGCACGTTCAACTCGGAGACCCGTTGCCGCGCGTTGTCCAGACGCTCGTTCCACTCATCGAGCTTGCGTTGATTCTCGCGATTGAGGCGTTCGCGTTCCTGCAGGATCCGCGCCTCTTCCGCCTCGCGATCCGTCCGCGCTTCTTCTTCCGCGTCCGCGACGGCTTCCACTCCTTCTTCCTCCTCGACTGCGGCGTCGTCCGCGGCGTTCTCGTCTTCGTCGGCCGCTGGATTCTCGCCGCCGTCCGCCTGGGAGGCATCTTCATCCTGCGGCTCGTCTGCCGCGGCGTCCTCTTCCTCTGCATGTCCCGCAGGCAACTCGGGCAACTCGGCCAATTCCGGTTGCGGGAATTTCTCTTCGTCCACCCGGGCCGTCACAAACAAGTAACGGTGTTCGCCCTCGCTTTCGTCGTCGCCAGAGGTGGCCACCGTTTCCCCGAAACGCAGCACGTACTGCACGCCGTCCTGCATGCCGACATGCACCTCGCCATGCGCCGCCAGCAGCTCGGCCGCCTCGCCCGGTGCCTCATGGGTCCAAAAGCCCCGCGCCCGCAAATCGTCTTGGCTGGCACGGTCCTGGAGAAAATCGCTGCCCGCTCTCAGATCGGCCGTCAATCCCCGCGGCTTGCGATGCACGTTGACAATCTGCAGTTCATCCACCGCCCGTCGCAAATCATTCAACTTGTCACGGTTCAGCTCCTGATCCTCCGGCAATTCCGCGATCGTCTCCGGCCCTCCGTCATAGGTCGTCAGTTCCACCAGTTCCCATTCATTGTCCGCGTATTTCGCCGAGAAATCGAAATGGCGGCTGAGCGTGACGCGATCCACTCCCCGATCGACCGAATAATTCCGAATCGTCACATCCTGGATGTCCCAGGAAGTCAGCTGCAGCAGATCCCGCTCGATCCAGTCGGTAAAGCGGGTCGACAGCTGAGCGGGCTCGATTTCCACCGCATACACCACATCCTGGCCCGGGATCCGCACAAATCGCTGCGACTCGGCATCTCGCACCTCGCGCCCGATCACCAAACTTGCCAGTCGCTGGCCGCGGCGGTCTTCGAACGTCAGCTGTAAACCGACACCCTCGTCGCCCAACCGTAGACGCTCGCGATCCGGCTCGAGCACCCCGTACATCGCGTGCTCCCCGGCAACTTCCGAAGCGATTCCCAAGACGGTCAAATCGACCAGCATCAGAGCCGCGTCTCGCATCCGCGCCTCGGCATCGGCCGGATAACCGGCATGCGAGGGGATCGTCCACGCACCGGACTCCTCGTCACGGGCCACCTCAAAACTCCGTAACTCGCCCATCTCCGGATCGTACTTGAACAGCGTCATCCGGGCAGCTTGGGACGGATCATCGAAATCCGCAAACAACGGCTGACCGACCGACTCCTCCAACCGCACCTCGATAAACTGGGGCCGGGACGCCACCGCCGCTACGGCGACCACCAGCCCCACCGCGACGAAAATCGTCGTTTTTGCACCTTCGCTCATCTTCCTCGTTCCTCCGTTCTGGCACGGCGAACCTGCCTCAAGCCTCTGCTCTTCTCACCCAGCGAATCCTCGTTCGCCCCGGGAAAAATACCAATCCCCGCCACCTATCGCATCCGCGACTTGGAGATCCCTTCCCGTTCACGCAGCCGGCGGCGGACAAATACCACCAGACCGACCAACAGCGGGGGAATCGGAGGGATTGTCACGGCCCAGAACTTGTACTGGTTCTTGATCCGCAAGATCTCCAAATCAATGGCTCGCCGAGTCGCCGCAATGTCCTCGTCCAACGAACGCTGCAATTGCTCACGCCGAATCTCCAGGCGACGATTCAAACGGGCCGAGACCTCCGCATAGTCTTGCGCTGCCCGCTGAACATCCACCATCCGGATCCCCGCCTGACCCTCACGCCGCTGCTTCTCCTGAAGTTCGTCCAAACGCTTCTGAAAACGCTCGATCTCCTCCTGGTTCTGCTCCTCCGCCTCGCGAACCTCGGCGTTGAACGCCTCCTGGAAGGCCAGCCGCTGTTCGAACTCGCGATCCCGAGCGGCCTCGGTCTGCAGCTCCACCATCCGCAACGTGCTGTGCAACGGCCGCCGACGCCGAATCTCGATGTACCGATCGTCCCCCGACAATACGTCGACAATGTTCAGCAGGAAATTCACGTTCTCGAAATTCCAGTTGATCTCATCGTCCTCATCCGGACGAGCCCGGATCCGGACAAAGGCGGACATCATCAAATCGATATCGGCCACATACACCACGTCGATCGGGCGCGGCCCGACCCGAGCCTCATCCTCCACCACCGGTGCGTCTGCCGCCTCGTCTGCCGCCTCGTCTGCCGAAGCCGGATTCGTGCCGCGATCCGAACCGGCATCCGCCGTGACCGCCGCTTCGTCGGCCAGGGTTCCGGAAATCCGGGCCGC
>SLMF01000377.1 GCA_007133715.1 Planctomycetaceae bacterium | reverse complement strand
GACTCGAACTGAAACGGCAGCTCACGTTTCGCGTTGCGTTTCAAACTGGTATTCGAAATCGACGATGGTCTGCGGGCCCCGCTGTTGCAATTCCCAACCCGCTTGCCACAGCGAGTACACGCCGGAAAGAATCACCCCGACGCCGCCCACGACCAGCAGTAGGCGGGGCGAGACGGAGGCGGCGACCAGGGCCATCCCGACGGCCGAGGCCAGCAGACGGGTGGTGCCGTTCAGGAATACCATCAAGCCGGCATAGCGGCTGGTTTCTTCCCCCGGGGGCGCGAAGTACGTGACCCCCACTTGCCACCACAGGATCCACCAGCCGCCCTGCACACTGCCCCGCAGCACCCGTGCCACCACGGGCAGGAAGAACAACGCCGGGGGAAAGACCGAAGCGACGGCCGGGGTGGCCGCCAGCAGCAGGGCGTCCGCTCCCCATGCAAAACGCACACCCGCCCAAGCAATCCAGGGGTTGATGCGGTCGAACAAACGCCCCAACGCCCCCGTGGCGACGAAAGCCGCAAACGCCGGAACCACATGCATCAGGGCGACGCAACGTACATAGCCATACCCTAAGTCGCGGCTCAAAAATACCCAAATTAAGGGAAAATAGAGCATCTGAAAGAAACCGTCGACGAAGCAGCCCAGCAAGTATCGGCGAAACCGGCCGTTGCGATGACTGATGACATCCCACAAGGCCCGGAAACTGCCAATAAACCCCAGTGTGGGCGAGGCACATTCCTCTCTAGGGGCTTCATCGACCCGGATCTGCCGAAAACACAAAAACGCGACCAACGACAGCAGGCCCCCAGTCAACATCAGCAGTTGGGCGGTCGGCACGGGGGCGAGCCCGAAGTTGCGGTACGTGCTCGCGGGAGCCGTGGCGGCCGGGTCCAAGCCGCCCCCGGTCGCCCGGTGCAAGACATACGCCGACACCACGCTGGATGTCAAAAATGCCAGGGACGACCATTTGCGGATCTGGCCCACGGCACAGCACCGCTTCTCGACAGGGTAATTCGTACGGACGATCGCCGCGATCGCCGGGCGGGTGAAAATCTCGAACATCGCCCCTACACCCAAAAGGGTGAGAAACCAGAAGGCGCTGCCCGTCACCAGCGCCAGGGCCATTGCACTGACCGCGGCCAGCATGCCCGGAAAAAAGACGAACGGCATCTTGGAACGTCGAGCCATCTGGCTGGCCAGATACAGGGTCAACATCATCCCTAAACCGGCGTAAAGCTCGCGTAGCGGCAAATGCCAGTTGGCCGCGTCAAAGGTCTTGATGGCCACCAGGGGCGCATTCAGTAGAATCCCCCCGGCTGTTCCGTCAAAAATACCATACATCAGGTGGTAACGGAAGGTGCGTGCTGCATTGCCCCGGAAGCCGGGACCGTGAAAGAATCCCCGTATTATGGTCAGCGCGCGATGCATGGCCGAATTCAACCTCCTTTTCCAGCGAGCCAGCATCGGATCGCTCTCCCAAGACACGACCTGACAGCTCCCGGGGCGTGTCGGCCCGTGCTGACTCTACCCATGACCGCTCGGTGCCGCAAGCCGACTGGCGGCACGGACGGAGGCTCGCGGCCGAATGTCGCCGGGGTTCTCTTGCTCTCCGCGGGTAGAATTTGGTAGGTTGAGTGAAAGGGGCGAAACGGGGGTTTGATGTTCGAAACGTTTGAGCACACGGCGGATTTGGGACTGCGCGTGCGGGCTGCCGATCGCACGCAGCTGTTCGCGGAAGCGGGCCAAGCCCTCCTAGCGGTGTTGGTGGCCAACCCCGAGTCCCTCGCGCGCCGCGTGCAGAAGAGCGTGCGGATCGCAGGCCAGGACGACGAATACCTGCTGTTCGATTGGCTGAACGAGTTGCTGTACCTCTTTGAGAGCGAACGGCTGTTGCTGGGGAGATTTGCGATCGAGTGGGAGCCGGGGGGCTTGCAAGCCACATGCTGGGGCGAGTTGCTGGACCGCAGGCGGCATGAACTGTTGCGGGAGGTGAAGGCGATCACGTATCACCGGCTCCTGGTGCGGGAGGAGCCCGACGGATGGTTGGCAGAGTGGGTTGTCGACATCTGAGGCAAGTCGCAGGAAATCATTTACCACGCTGGGCGAGGCCACGTTCGGCGCGGGTCTCCGACCCCGCCACGTTCCAGTTTGGCGCGGGTCTCCGACCCCGCCGAAACTGCGACCGAAGCTCTCCCACGATATGGGAGACCTTCGGTCGGCGGGGTGGCTCGGTCAGAGACCGGCCACAACAGGCTTATTTACGGCCCTGAGCCGCGTTCGATTTTTAGGGGAGTAGAGGAAATGGTCAAGCAGCGATTGGCGGGTTCTGTGGAGCAGGTGGCCCCTTTCTGTTGGCGAATTCCGCCCGATTTCAAGCCGGGCATGCGGGTCGAGGGTCGGGTTTACGCCGATGAGCGGATGATCGCGGACCTCCAGGGTGACCCGGCGTGGGAACAGGTGGCCCACGTGGCCTTCCTGCCCGGTATCCAGCGTGCCAGCTTGGCCATGCCTGACATCCATGCGGGGTATGGCTTTCCGATCGGCGGCGTCTGCGCGACGGACCCGGTGGAGGGTGGCGTGATTTCCCCGGGCGGCGTCGGTTACGACATCAACTGTGGTGTGCGGCTGATGCGAACCAACCTGTTCTATTTGGACATCAAACGGGAAATCGAACCGTTGGTTGACCGCTTGTTCCGGGACATTCCTGCGGGAACGGGTCGCATTGGGAAATACCATTACAGCGGCCAGCAACTGCGGCGTTTGCTGCGGCAGGGCGTGTCCTTTCTGCGCGAGCAGGGACTGGCCACCGACGGCGACATCGAGCATACCGAGGCAGGAGGTTGCTTGGACGGTGCCGAGCCGGAGGAGGTCAGTCAACGGGCGTTGGCGCGGGGTGCGGATCAGTGCGGGACGTTGGGTTCGGGCAATCATTTTTTGGAGCTACAGGTGGTCGATGCGATTTTTGATGCGACGGCTGCCGCCGCGATGGGTTTGGAAAAAGACAGTGTGTGCGTGATGATCCATTCCGGCTCGCGTGGCTTGGGTTATCAGGTGTGCGACGACGCCTTGAAACGTTTGCGGGGCGTTCCTGCGCGTTACGGGATCGAGTTACCGGACCGGCAGCTGGCCTGTGCCCCGATCGACAGTCCGGAGGGTCGCGCGTATTACGGTGCGATGGCGGCGGCGGCGAATTTTGCCTGGTGCAATCGCCAGCTGTTGATGTGGCAGGCGCGGGAAGCTTTTGCCGCGGTCTTGGGGAGCGCTTGGCAGCGTCTGCAGATGAATCTGGTTTACGACGTGGCGCACAACATTGCCAAATTCGAACGGCACGAGATCGGCGGTTCGATGCGGCGCGTCTGTGTCCATCGCAAGGGCGCCACGCGTGCCATTCCGGCCGGGCATCCCGAGACGCCGCTCGCCTATCGGCAGATCGGCCAGCCGGTGATCATTCCGGGCGACATGGGCCGTTGCAGTTGGGTGCTGGTCGGCCGCCCGGGGAGCATGCAGCAGACGTTCGGCAGTTGTTGTCACGGCGCGGGGCGGCGTTTGAGTCGGACGGCGGCGGTCAAGCAAGCCAAAGGCCGGCGGATCGACCAGGAACTGGCTCGACAGGGGATCCTGGCCAGGTCCCGCAGCCGGCGGGGTTTGGCCGAGGAATGTCCCGAGGCGTATAAGGACGTGAACCAGGTGGTGGACGTCGTGCAGGGTGCCGATCTGGCCGCCAAGGTTGCTCGTCTCCGCCCGTTGGGGGTCATCAAAGGCTGAACCTGCCCTCGCATTGGCGCGGCGACCAGGGTGCGTATACTACGCGTTGATTCCCTCGTTCCGTTTCCATTCGAACATCCCGTTCCCGCAGGGAGGCTGGCTGATGACAACCAAAAAGCGTGGTCAACTGACGCTTCGTGACAAGCTCTCGCGTTTGACTTATGACCAGGCTTGCCGCTTGATTGGCGAGGAGGGGCGGCGGCTGATCGCCCGGGGCGCGAAATTCGAGATCGATCTGGATCGCCAGGTCCGCTTCAACGATCAGCGGCTGGAGGTCCGTTTTTTCGACCGGGAGCAAACCGTCGTCACGATCCGTCTGGAGGACGCGGCTCGACGGCGCCTCGTGTGGGAATGCAGTTCCAGCTCGGTAGCCTGCGAGGAGGTGGGTGCGGTCTTTTCCATGATCTTGGACAACAAACGGACGCTCGGGTTGGCCGAACCGCCGGAGGAGGAACTGCCCCTGGAATGTTTGACCGAAGAGCAGCTGGTGCGCCGGGCCTTGCGCGAGCGGAAGGAGCGGGCGCGGAAGGAGCGGATGCGGTTGCGATCGCTGGATCCCAGCCGAGCCTGGACCGATTACACGCTGACCAGTGAGGAGTCGGGAAAGACGTATCGGTTGACGTTGCGTGGCGAGGGTCGGGGTGATTCGAGTTGTTCATGTCCCGATTTCCGCACCAACACGCTGGGCACCTGCAAGCACATCATGCATGCTTTGGAGAAGGTCAAGCGGCGTTTTTCGGCGGTTCAGCGGCGGCAGCCTTATCAAGTCCGCGAATTGCTGCTGCATCTGCACTATGGCCAGGAAGTCCGTCTGCGTCTGGAACGCCCCCCGCGTTTACCTCAGGCGGCCGAGCCGATCCTGCGCTCCCTGGATGACCAGGCCATCGAGGATCTTCCCGATCTGATGCGGCGGATCCGCCAACTGGATCGTCAGGGGATCGATGTGTTGGTGACCCCGGACGCGGAGGAGTACATCACCCAGCAGTTGTTCCAGCAGCGGATTTCGGAGCGCATGGCGGAG
>SLMF01000712.1 GCA_007133715.1 Planctomycetaceae bacterium | reverse complement strand
GCTTTGGAGAAGGTCAAGCGGCGTTTTTCGGCGGTTCAGCGGCGGCAGCCTTATCAAGTCCGCGAATTGCTGCTGCATCTGTACTATGGCCAGGAAGTCCGTCTGCGTCTGGAACGCCCCCCGCGTTTACCTCAACCGGCCGAGCCGATCCTGGGCTCGCTGGATGACCAGGCCATCGAGGATCTTCCCGATCTGATGCGGCGGATCCGCCAGCTGGATCGTCAGGGGATCGATGTGTTGGTGACCCCGGACGCGGAGGAGTACATCACCCAGCAGTTGTTCCAGCAGCGGATTTCGGAGCGCATGGCGGAGATCCGCCGCGATCCGGCGAATCATCCGCTGCGAACCTCCCTGTTGAAATGCGAGCTGCTGCCGTACCAGTTGGACGGCATCGCCTTTGCCGTCGGCGCCGGCCGCGCCGTGTTGGCGGACGATATGGGGCTGGGAAAGACGATCCAAGGAATCGGGGCCGCCGAACTCTTGGCTCAGGAAGCCGACATTCACCGCGTGCTGGTGATCTGCCCGGCCTCGCTGAAAAGCCAATGGCGTAACGAGATCCACCGCTTCAGTGAGCGCGACTGCCAGCTGATTGCGGGAAACGCCGTCGATCGGGCCGGCCAATACGACAACGACTGCTTCTTCACGGTTTGCAATTACGAACAGGTACTGCGGGACATCGGGGTCATCGAGCGGGTCAAGTGGGACCTGATCATTTTGGACGAAGGCCAGCGGATCAAGAACTGGGAAGCCAAGACCAGTGCGGTGATCAAGAGTCTGAAATCGCCGTTCGCGTTGGTACTGTCCGGCACCCCCTTGGAAAACCGGCTGGACGAATTGTACTCGGTGGTCCAGTTTATCGACGACCGCCGTCTGGCGCCGGCCTTCCGCTTCTTCCACCGGCATCGCGTGGTGGACGAGAACGGCAAGGTCATGGCCTACAAGAACCTGGATGAACTGCGGCGCAACCTGCAGCCGATCCTGCTGCGGCGGACTCGCGAGAACGTGATGCAGCAACTGCCGTCCCGATCGACCGAATTTGTCCGTATCCCGCCGACGGACGAGCAGTCGACCCTGCATGCCGGGTACATGCAGCAGGTGGTGGCCATCACCCGCAAGAAGTTCTTGACGGAAATGGACTTGCTGCGTCTGCAGAAGTATCTGCTGATGTGCCGGATGTGCGCCAATTCCACGTTTTTGTGCGACAAGCAGCCGCCCGGTTATTCCAGCAAACTGGAGCGGCTGGGCGAATTGTGCGACCAGTTGTTTCTGGAAGAGAACCGCAAAGCGGTGTTGTTTTCCGAATGGACGACGACGCTGGACTTGTTGCAACCGATGTTGGAAGCCCGCGGGATCAACTACGTCCGCCTGGACGGCTCGGTGCCGCAAGCCAAACGCCAGCAGTTAGTGCATCATTTTCAGAGCCGTTCGAGTTGCCAATTGTTTCTGACCACCAATGCGGGTTCGACGGGTTTGAATTTGCAGGCGGCGAACACGGTGATCAATGTCGATTTGCCCTGGAACCCGGCGGTGCTGGAGCAGCGGATAGCCCGCGCGCACCGGATGGGTCAGAAGCGGCCGGTGCAGGTGTTCGTGTTGATCACGGAAGACACGTTGGAAGATCGCTTGTTGGGCACGCTGTCGGCCAAGCATCAGCTGGCTTTAGCGGCATTGGATCCGGATTCGGAAGTCACGGAAGTCGAGGTGGGCAGCGGGATTGAGGAGCTCAAGCGGCGGCTGGAGGTGCTGTTGGGCGCCAAACCCGAGGCCGAGTTGGATCAATCGCAGCAGCGGGCGGAGGAGCAGCAGGCGGAGGTCCTGGCGCGTCGGGAGCGGGTGGCGGCGGCGGGTGGCGAGCTCTTGGGTGCCGCCTTCCACTTCCTGGGCGAATTGATGGCCGATCAGGCGCCGTCCCCCGCTACCGAGCGACTGGCTCAAGATCTCCGCCAGCGGCTGGGCGAGTGTGTCGAACCCGATCCTCGCGGCGGCCAGCGGCTGACCGTCACGCTGCCGGGGCCCGAGGCGCTGGAGAACCTCTCCCGCTCGCTGGCCACCCTCCTGGTCGCCAGCCAGAACTGAATGCCCGCACGAAAGGCGGCTCGTGCCTCGCGGTCCGGGCGCTACCCTTTGCGGCGGATCAGCCAGAGGACCACCAGCAGCAGCAGCGCCCCGCAGGCAGCCGCCAGCAGGGCCTCCGTGCTGATTCGCACATCGGGCAAGCGGAGGTTGATCCGCAGCCACTGGTACAGATAGCCCCCGCCGATCGCTCCGGCCAGGGCCAGGCCACGGTGCAGCCACACGGAGAGGCCCTTGCTGCGTTTGAAGACACGATCGGCCACCCAGCCGGCGATCAAACCGACAATCAACCAGATGGCCCAAGCAGGGAAAACGTTCATGGGGAGGCCTTTCTATCCGAGAGACGAAGAAAACGGGCGGGATGCTGGTCGAAAACTCGCCCGGCAACCGCACACGACCGTTCCGCAAAGGAAGCCGAAACACACACCCCAAACTAATACGTCAGCACCGCATCGATCCCGAATACCGTCTGGTCCAAGCCGGCCCCGGGAGCCCATTCCTGCCGCACCTCCGGCCGCAAGACCACGTTGCTGTGCGGACGATAATTCACACCCACGCCCGCTTGGTAACCCGAAATCCCCTCGGGCTTGTACCACTCGACACGCCCGCCGAAAGCCCAGCAGTCGTCCAAGGTGTAGAATAAATACTGGTTGATGCCAAAGGAATCCGACACACGCTCGCCTGTCGGGGCGCCCACGGCCAGCAGATCGCTCTGGAACACGTATTCCCAGCTCTCCGTCAATTGGACCTCCAGTACCAGGCTGTGCATATAGGCGTCGCGGCCGATCCGGCCGAAATCGCCGATCGTCGTCATGTACGTGAAATCGACGTCGGGAGTCAACGCATAGGAGAACCCGCCCAAGAAATTGCTGCCGCTGCCGAACTGGTCGAAACCCGTGTCCCAGCCCGCGGTCCAACCGCCGTAAACCTTCAGCTGGTCGCTGACCTGATAGGTCGCCAAAAAACCGGTATGCGTGAACGGTTCGCTGTGGTTCATCGTATAGGCGTGGCTGTAGAAGAAGTTATCGGGAGCCGGCACAACCTCGTAGCCGATCGACGTGTAGAAGTGGCCCCCGATGATCGAGAGGTCGCCGACCGCCAATTCGGCGTAAGCCTGAGGCAGCGCCCAACCGTAGGGGCCGTGCTCGAACGCCGTCGCATAATCCCAACGAGCCCGGCCGCTGGCCCTCCGCGGGTTGCCGAAGGCCTGCGTGTTGTTGGCGTCGATACCGTAGACCGCATCGAAACGGAAGCCCCAATCCATTCCCAGGGCACCGTCCGCCACTTTTTCCGCATACAGCCATTGCTGGTGGACCGCCACCCGGTCCGGGTAGTCGAAAAACCCATCGGCAATACTCTGTTTGTTGTGAAAGCCGATCTGGGTCCAGCCGCCGAAGTTCAATCCGTTCCAATCGGTCGAGAACAAACGCAGGCTCGGATCACAAGCCTCCACGTAGCAGGCGTAGTCGGCAGGAGGCTCGAAAGCCGGCGGCAGCGGAGGCATGAATTCCGGTTCCGCGTCTTCGACACGCACCGCGTTGCTGGGCGACGGTTCCGTCTCGTCCAAGAAGGGGTTGTCCTCCATCCGGGACACTCTCCAAATCGGAGCCTGGGCGGAAGCCTGACCCGCGAGCACGGCAAATATCCAGGCTGTCGCCAGAGCCAGCTGTACGCATTTCATGTTCGTCACTCCCCTCTCGGTAAGTCGATCTGTGCCATCGGCGAATCCTCCGCTGGTATCGACTTGGCACGTTATACCGGTTGATCGGCAGATACCGTTATTTCTGGAAGTGACGAGAAGCTGGCCGCAGATTCCGGAGAATCCGGCGAATCCCGGCAATCGGTGCAGTTTATCAGCGGGGAATCCAGGTTCCGCAGTCCGTCGACAGCGGACAGCGGATCCATTATCCTGAGGATGTCAGGTAAGGGCACCGCCCCTCACGGTCCAAGGCATTCGTAAAAGGAGACGTTTCGATGCATGCTCAGAGCGTAGAATTGTTGAACAAGGCCATCGCGGACGAATTGACGGCCGTGCATCAGTACATGTATTTCCATTTCCACTGCGACGATCAGGGCTACGATCTGCTGGCCAACCTTTTCAAGCGGACCGCGATCGACGAAATGGGGCATGTCGAACAGTTGGCGGAGCGGGTCCTGTTCTTAAAAGGCGAAGTGGAAATGGAGGTCGGGGCGCCGGTCAAGAAAGTCCACGTGGTCCAAGAGATGCTGGAGATGGCCCGCCAGATGGAGGAGGACAGCGCGACGGCCTACAACCAGTGGGCCAACCAATGCAGTGCCCACGCGGATTCGGTTTCCCGCAAGTTGTTCGAGCAACTGGTGGTGGACGAAGAGCGGCATTACGAGCAGTACGACGATGAACTGGAGAGCCTGGAGCGTTTTGGCGACCGCTACTTGGCGTTGCAGTCCATCGAACGCAGCAAGAGTCGCACCCTAGGCGGTAGCGCCGAGTAGTCAGGGAGCGGGAGAGGGTCATTTCATGTCCGCGGAACTGGCAGGCAGGACAGCCGTGGTGACGGGTGCGTCGGCGGGTATCGGCCGCGCGATCGCGTGGGAGTTGGCCCAGGCCGGTGCCGACGTCCTGCTGCACACCCGGTCGCGTCGCGAGGCTGCCGAGCAGGTGGCGGCGTTGATCCGCGGCCACGGCCGCCAGTCGACGGTTTTGGTCGCCGATCTGGCCGACCGAAACACGCTCGATCCGCT
>SLMF01000327.1 GCA_007133715.1 Planctomycetaceae bacterium | reverse complement strand
TGCAGCAACATAAAATCGTCTCGTCATCGGAATGCTCGCCATAGGGTTTGAATCAAGCGGTCTTGCCGATTGTACCGATTACAGAACAACACGTCCTCGCATCCTCGGAAGGGTAGTCTCCCATGAAATCATCGGTTGTGGATAAGCAAACCGAATTGTACGAGAAAATCGCGGACACCCCGAGGGTGTTTGCCAGTACCGGTTTTCAAGAAGCTTTTGCACGCTTGGAGTTTGTCGTCGCAGCCGACCACTCGCTGGCCATTGTGACGGGCGATCGCGGCAGCGGCCGCTCGACGCTCCTGCGAGAATTCGCCCGCGACGCCCGACGGCGGGGCGACACAGCCTGCCGACTGGGACTGTGGGGCTGCGACGAGCGTAGCTGGTGGTGGAATCTGGCCATCGGACTGGGTACCAATCCCCCCTGGTCCGAGGGTGATTTTCTCCTGGAGTATCGGGTCCGAGATCATCTGCAGCAGCAACGGTTGCTGGGACGCCGCACGCTGCTCCTGTTGGACGATGCCGACCAAGCCGGGGCCGCCGTGCGGAATTCGTTGCTCCGGCTCATCAAGACACCGGGACAACCGCTGAGCGTGATCCTGGCGGCAGAGACCGCGGGAATCATGCGGTTGGGGACCACGCTGCTGCAGCTGGGGCAATTGCACATTCGCCTGGAAGCCTGGACGGTGACGGACATCGCGGCTTATCTCGAGCAGACACCCACCCCGCGAGACGGTTCCTCGGCGGAATTCGACGATTCCGCGGTGGCACGGCTGGCAGAACTGACCTGCGGCCTGCCCCGTGAAATCACCCAATTGGTGGAATGGGTGCGGCTCGCCGCCGCGATCGAACGGTGTCCACAAATCGATCGGCTGATGGTGGACGAGGTTTTTCATCAGCTGTGTTCGACGGCGGACTCGCAACCGGCATGCACCGGGGCTTCATGATCTCGTAAAAGGTCGTCTGGCCCTGCGGACGGGCTCGGTTACAATGGCACCGATTCCCTCAGCAAACTTCGATGGCGACTCGGTAGGACCCCGGATGATCACCCAGGACGAACGACACTCGCAGCAGCAGGAACAGGAAATCGACTTGCGCAATCCGGCTCTGGCCGCCGCTTTGGCTTGGCTCTGGCCGGGAGCGGGCCACCTCTATCAGCGGCGTTACCCGAAAGCTGCGCTCATTATGGTGGTTATTCTCGTGCTCTTTTGGACGGGCATGTTCGTCGGGGGAGGACGCGTGGTCTATGCCTCGTGGACGCCAGCCGACCGTCGCTGGCAGTACCTCTGCCAGCTGGGGGTAGGACTCCCGGCGTTGCCGGCGCTGGTGCAGGCGTTTCGCGTGTTTGGCGAGCCGCCGAGACCACCGCTCTGGGGAGGCTTGATGGCGCCGCCCCAGCAACCGGTCGAACCGGAACGCAGGGACGAACTGGCCGAGTGGCATGACCAACTGGGATACCGCTTCGATTTGGGGACGCTGTACACGCTGGTCGCCGGACTGTTGAATGTGCTGGCAGTTTGTGATGCGTACGCGGGGCCCTTTACCCCCAGCGAAAAAGAATCGAGCGAGGGCGACGGGTGAGTTGGGAGCTGGGTCCCAATCTAATAAGTAGCACACCACCCGAATGAGCAGACTTGTCAGATCGCTAGTCAAGACCATACATTGACATATTATGGATTTTTTCTTTTGGTGGACGCACGTTGACAATACGGTTCCACGTGATGGAGATAAGGATGGTACCCTCACGAGCGCGGTTGTCCGAAGTCTTTGAACAGGATTTGGGCCGAAAACGTGACGAGCTGATCCCCCGGGACTCGCACGCGATTGCGGGCACAGCCGAGTACGGCTCGCGATCAACGCGATCCAACGCCGCCGGGTTTCGGCGGGACGTGCAAGTCCTCAACCCGATGGGCATGCACATGCGAATGTGCTCGGCCTTGGTCACCATCGCAGATCGTTACGAATCGCGGGTGATTGTCCACAAAGACGGGCGCGCCCAGAATGCGGACAGCATCTTGGGCCTGATGGCCTTGGGCGTCAATCCGGGCGATCGGCTGCAATTGGAGGCGGAGGGACCGGACGCGGACGAGGCGTTGGAAGCCTGCGCGGCCCTATTCGACCGCCGCGATTTGTGACTGCTACCCCCGCTGGCGGGAGTTCCGCCGCTCAGGGCGTCGTAATCCAGCCCAAATAGCTCCAGTACTGGTACAGCCAGGGGTGTGTCCACGGGTTCAGAGGACTGTAGGATGCGGAAAGCACGCTGATCAGCAGCAGGGCCATAGCAACCCGGCGCCACCACGGCCTGGCGGCGATCCGATCGGCAGCGGGCAACAGGGTCAGCAGCCACATCGGAATGAACCAGAACATCCAACGGAACCCGCAGGAAACGCCGCTGTAATTCCGATCCTGGAGCGGGCGGAGGATATAAAAGGCCAAACACAGCAGCGTCAGGAAAATCACCATCGCGGCAAAGCCACGCATCCTCGCTTCGCCACGCCATAACCAGAGGCCGGCGCCCACGGCACTGAGCAGCCAGACAGGGGTCAGGGAAAAGATGCCGTAGTGCCCGATCAGCAGGTGGAACGCATACACCGCCCGCGACGGTTCCCCCAAATCCACCCCACTCTTGCGGCCCGGCAGCCAATAGCTGTGCTCGTACTCGTACCAGTCGCCCCACTGATGCACGTTCAGCTGCCCATCCGCGTCGACCAGAGCGAGCCGTTCGTGCGTCACGGGATCCCACAGCACCCAGCCTTCGGCGGTCAGTCGCGGCCCGGTCGTGGTCTGATCCGATATCGAAATGCCGGTCGATTCGAGGGCCTGACGAAGAGGCTCCGGCACCACTCCCGCATCCAACAGCTCGGCCGGCACATCCAGCAGCGTCAGCACCAGGGGCCCATTCTGGCGGTGGGCGTAAGGAGGTTTCCACGTCCCGTGTGCGATGTAGTTCGTGCCGAAAAAACCGGCCGCCACCACCACCGCTGCGGGCACAAATGCCAGCAATGTCCGCGATGGATTGCACCAGAACAGGGCGAGACCGAGTAGTCCCAACAGCGACAACGCCGGCAACTCGTTGCTGACGGCAAAGGCCGCGAACAATCCACAGACCACGAAACGCCACCAACGGTGATCCGCCTGACGCCAGATCGGTAGCCCGGCCCACAGCACGATCATCACCGAAATGGCGGCGGGCAAATGATTGTTCAACGTGACCGCAAACGTGGTGAGAAAGGTCCCAAAGGTGGCGACTGTCATCACAAACAGACGCCCCCAATCGGTCCGGCCGTATTGCTCCACCAGCGTGGCTAACAGCACGAAAAAAAGGACCAGCGGCAGCACGTTCGTCGTGATCAACAGTAACCGCACCACATAAAACGGCTCCTCGGCCAGCGTCATCCCGGTCAGTTGCTGGACCAACCAGTATTGGCCGGCCATCAGCGTGGGAAACAGGGGCGGTTTGCTCGAATAAAAACGCTCCCGCCCCTCGTGCCCTCGATGGCGGACCAAGTCGATGGTGTACCACTCGCGATCCCGCATCCGAAAAGTGCGTTCACGATCCCGAAAAATCACCTCGTCCAACTCGTACGTACCTTCGTCCACCAAAGACCGCACCGTCGCCCAACGGCTGCGGTCATTGGCGCTCAGCAAGGGCGTTTCGCCACGTTGCGAGCGGACCATCAAGATCCGGCCGACCATCGTGCCGCAGACGGCGACGATCAGCAGGCCATAAACCGTGGTGCGTAACGTGCGATGGGAGTCTTCATGCATGTCGCTGTTCTCACGTTTCTTCGGTTCGCTTGGTACGGTCGCGGATCGAATAGGTCGACGCACCCCGCATTTGAAAAGCCGTCAGCTGTTCGGCCAGGAAACCGATCGTCATGAACTGGGCTCCCAGCAAGACCGCCATGATCGTGAAATAGAAGATGGCTCGCGTATGCAGGTGCAGATCGGTCGCCGGGTTCGCGTCCAAGCGGGAAATTCCCCACCAGAGGCTAAGACCAAATACCCCCATTCCGCCCGCAAGGAAGCTGAGCAAACCCAGCGTGCCCAGCAGATGCTGGGGCCGCTGGTTGTACCCGGTCAGAAAGTACACGGTCATCAGATCCAGAAAACCTTTGACGAACCGGCGCACCCCATACTTCGAATGCCCGAATTGGCGTGCCCGGTGAGCGACGACCACCTCGCCCACCCGTGCACCACGCGCCGCTGCCAACACGGGTACGAAACGGTGCATCTCACCATATAGCTGGATTTCCTCGAGTATCTCGCGACGATAGCACTTGAAGCCACAGTTGTGATCGTGCAGTTTAACCCCCGTCATCCAACCGACCAACGCATTGAACACCCGCGAGGGGCCCACCTTGTGCCACGGGTCGTGACGAACCTTTTTCCAGCCGCTGACGACGTCCAAACCGCTGTCCAATTGCTCCAAGAAACGGGGGATTTCGTGGGGATCGTCCTGCAGATCCGCATCCAAGGTAAATACCACCTCGCCCCGTGCCTCGCGAAATCCGGCCATCAAAGCCGCTGCCTTGCCAAAATTGCGACGAAATCGAATACCTCGTACACGTGGGTCCGATTTGGCCAGACGTACAATCTCGTCCCACGAACTGTCCGTCGAACCGTCGTCAACGAATACGATCTCCAGCTCGTACTGCTCCGCCTCGGCCACCTCGCTGAGTTCGCGGTGCAGCTCGGCTAAACTTTCCTCTTCGTTCCACACGGGAATCACGGCAGATAACATGGCTACGGGTTCTCAGGTGGGTTAACGGGGTGGGAATGAGGGGGATTCTCGAGTAAACCACTCCTACGATACACTCGATACCT
>SLMF01000267.1 GCA_007133715.1 Planctomycetaceae bacterium | reverse complement strand
GACCTCGGCCACCTCGTCTTCCGGTGTGACAGCACTCCCAGCCGTCAAAACGTGGCACCCGAATGGGTCGCTCCCAGCGAGCTTTGCCGCCAGCCCAGTTGCCATACCGAGTAGTATAGTCGCAAGCCAGTGGAGCTGTCAAGGGAGTAGATTAGAGGCCAACCAAACCGCCGAGGCAGGTCCGGATCAGTCCCCACGTGGGTCCGGATCTTCGAGACGGACTTCGGGCTGGGCAAGATCCGGGACATGCCCCGCCGGATAATCTCCCAATCCGGGCTTCAAAAACTTGGGACAAGCCCAATCCGGCCTCGGAGATGCCGGGCCACGTGGGAGATGCCGGGAAGACGCGCGGGATGGCCGCGTTTCTATGCTGGCTGGTATGGTAAGGGTGGCTTTTCGCTCGGCGACCCTCAACGCGCCAGGGGGGGACAAGCGGCGGACCGATCCGCCGCGGAAAACAGCACCCACATGAAGTCCTCGACGATGGCGTCTCGCTCGGTCCGCGTGCAGGTCTGCGGCGCAAAAGATGCCCGGTGCTTCATGCCTTCGAATGTGGCAAGCATCCAATCGGCCAAGCGACGAGGCTCGGAAATCTCGAAACCCGCCGAGTTGCAAACGCCCTGAATCAGGCCGACGAACAACTCCCGCACCGTATCGTAGAACTGGGCCCAACTCGCTCGTGTCTCGCGGTCGTGCAAGCCGAGGGCAAACATTTCGGTCGAAAACGTGCGTTTGCCTCGGTTGAACAGACAGGTGTCAATCGAGATCCGCCAAACCCTTCGGATTTGTTCGACCGGATCGGTGGTCGTCGCGATCTCCGCATACGCCTGCTGCAACCAGTCGCGATAATAGACTCCGGCAGCCGCCAGAATGACTTCCTTCTTGGACTTGTAGTGCCAGTACAAACTGCCCTTCGTTACACCTGCTCTGGCAGAAATCTCATCCAACGTCACCCGATTGAAACCGCGCTCGGCAAACAGTTCATACGCGGCTTGCGCCAACTGATCCTTCGAATGAGGGGTTTCTGCTTGTTTCTGCGAGGTGGTTCTTGCCATCTGCGAATTGCGTCCCGTGACCGAAGAGCGCCAAAAAGTTTCTCTGGATCAGTATCTCCGTTGTTCGAGATCGTGTCAAGTCGGCGGGGGAAAACGGCCGTAATGTCAGGGCGATGCGAGTCGAAGGGGAAGGTCAATTCGGTCGTCGGCTCCGTCGGGCAGTAGGCCGCGTTATTGAGCATAAACGGTCGGTGGCCCGTCCGAGTTCGCCTGTTTCCTTATGCCCTGGCAGATATCCGCGACCACATCCTTAGCCCGGAAGGTTTCGCGCGGGTCCGGTCGCGAGTTGAATTCGGCTCGGCATGGCCGCCGTTGTTGATGAACTCGATACCAGGCCGGATCGCCCAGGCGAATGAGCCCACGTCGCCGTCGCCGCCCGCGATCCACCCCATCCGCGAAGAATCCGCGAACCCGGCGGCAGCCGCCCCTCGCCACCTGCGGATCACGATCGACGATCCGCTTCCTCGAAGGGCGGCGGCGGGACGGGTTGGTCTTCGGCCTGGGTGTCGGGGTCGAGTCCGGTCTGAAACAGGATTTCGCTTTTGGCGATGTTGCCCACACCGGCCCACACCGACTGGTCGAGCAGGGCCGCCGAGATCTGGAGATCGGCAGCGCGCCGTTGACACGTCCGCGATTCACCTCCCGTCGGCGGTCGGTTCGCGCAGTGCCGCGGACGTACGCGGTTGTGAGTGAGATGGACGGGGTTGTGGTCTGGCGAAGAATCGCCAATTCTGCCACAAAAAAGGGGGCTCAGTCGTCCCGTCAGCGCACAAGCATTCACGTGCAGGCTTATGCGGTCAAGACCCATTTAGTGCTATCATCATCGACGCCAATACCCTGGCCCCGGTTCGATCAACTGTTGACACAGTCGCCCCGCTAGCGGAGGAAAGATTGACCGACCAGGCGGCATTCAAGAAACTGGCCCGTTTTCTGGAAGGGCGAGACTTCGCTCGTCAGATCGAACGCGAAAGCAGCTGTTCGATGCCGCGGCGGAGGCGGAGCAAGTGATGGAACCGTCCTTGCCGCCTTCCCCTACGCCTTCCCCTACGCCTTCCCCTACGCGTGCCGCTTGCCCCACTAGAAACCTGGACGGCCCCGTCTTAGAATGGACCCGTTCGCCGATTGCTGTCCCCCAACCACCATTCCACCAACCCTAACCTGTTAGTGACACAGGAGCCCCCCTCATGACCAGCAAATAAACTCGACGCGATGTGTTGCAGCTTTCCGGCGCGGCGTTGGCAACCCCGTACTTCGTTCCGTCGGCCGTGTTGGGCCGAGACGGCAACGCCCCGCCCAGTGAGACGGTGCGGGTGGGCGTCGTCGGCTGCGGCGGGCGGGCGCGGTTCATTCGCCAAGGGGCTGACGTGAAGGGCTTCCGCGTAGTCGCCGCCTGCGATTGCGAGCCCGGTCGCGCCGAGGCTTTCGTTGCCGACATGTCCGGCGGCGCCAAGTGGGGCGTCTACAACGACCTGCGTCCGATGATCGAGAAGGAGAACCTCGACGCGGTCATGCTCATGACCACCACCCACGCCCGTACCCGGGTGACGTTGGTGGCCATGCAAATGGGCATGGACGTGTACATCGAGAAGCCCATGTGCTTGACCATTGCCGAGGGGCGCATGCAGGTCCGCGCCGCGCGGAAGTTCGGCCGCGTGACCCAGGTGGGCTCGCAGCAGCGGTCGATGCCGATCAACAACTGGGCCAGCGATCTGGTCAAGAACGGGGCGATCGGCAAGATTCGCGTAGTCGAGGCGCCGAACTTCGTCGGGCCGTTCCGCTGGACGAAGACCTCGTCGGCCGACGTGAAGGAGCCGGTCGAGCCCTGGTGGGACGAGTGGACCGACCAAGTGGAACTGCGGCCCTACGATAGGGATCTGCACCGCGGCTGGGCCCGCTGGTGGGACTACGATGGCGGCGGACTGGTATTCGGCGTGACCGGCTGGGGCACCCACTCCTACGATCAAATCAACCGCGGCCTGGGCACCGACGACACCGGCCCGGTCGAAATTCTGCTGGAAGAGGCCGTCGCCCACCGCGACACCGGCCGCTTCGAGCCACGCGAGACCGTCGGCGGCGTGATCGTTGGTGAGACGGGCGACGCAGACACGGGCACGCGTTACCACGACATGGTGGCCCGTAGGAAACTCGTCGGTCCGCGTGCGAAAGTGCGCATGCGCTTCGCCTCCGGCACCGAGTTGCGGCTGCACCTGGACGGCGACCGCGGCCCGGGCCTGGGCGCCGTTTTCACCGGCGAGAACGGCAAGATCGAGATCAACCGCAACCGCGTCGCCAGCAATCCGCGGGGACTCGTGCGCGGGTCCGACAACCCCGGGCCGAACCAGCGGCCCGAATCAGCCTACCACATCGAAGACTGGATCGAGTGCATCAAGACGCGCCGTCGCTGCACGGCCGACGTGGAGATCGGGCAGCGGAGCACCACCCTGTGCTACCTGGTGAACATCGCGCGCGACATGGGGCGCGTGGGCGAAGTGCTCCGCTGGGACCCGGCCGCCGAACGTTTCACCAATTGCGACGAGGGCAACGCCTTGCTGAGCCGCGCGCAGCGCGAGGGCTGGGAACTGCCGCCCATCGCTTGAGTTTGTCTGCTGTCGGTTTCACACAGCAAATCCCGATGAAGGCGAAGCCCCTGAATTGGCCGCGCCCGAAGCCATCGGCCAGACCGGTTTTCTCGATATCAACGGCGCTGGTCGGCATCACCAGCTGAACACGACTCTGGGCAACGACGTCCTACAGGACTTGCGTGCGCGAGGCATCCGGCTGACTGCCGCATTCACCGCCAAGTTGAAGTGCCATCACGCGCTGGACGGATAGCCGTGGCGGGGTTTGGATACCACGCGATGGGTACGATCTTCGAGAATCTGGTTCGCCGATTCAACGAAGGGAACATCGGATTACAACCCGAGGGACTCACCGCCTCGGGGTGACCCCAGGGCGCCCCAAACTCCAAAGGGGCTACGTCCCGAACTGACCGCATAGGCATTCGTATTGCCACAGTCGATGGTGTTGGTGATGAATCGGACGGCGCCGTCTAACAAAGCCACGTTCACGCCGCCCGGGTGATTGCTGGCGGGCGGCAAGACGGCCCAATCGTTATCGGGGTTGCCGCCGTAGTGGCACATGGGGGAATTGGGCGGGGTCATGGTCGTAAAGCCGTTGACGGCCGACCAGCCGCTGGTGAACAGCACACCTCGCCACGTTGCCGAGCGGTGAGCATCGGCGAAATGGTTTTCGTCGCCGGGTCGGCGTGGCAGACCATTCGTGCAGTTGAAGGGAGCGCCGTGCGGGTTGCCGTCCCAGATCCCATCAAACCGGGCCACGTTGGTGCGGATGTACGTCCCGTCACGCTGTTCGGGAGAAAGGCATTCGCTGACTGCTACCGTATTGCTGCTACCATCGGTGACGTCGGAAAACCGTTTGGTTTCGCGGTAAAACAGTCCCCGCGAAATCGTCTGGCGATGTTGGGCAGCGCCGGGCAAATGGCCTTGAGTCCAGAGGCCGTCTCCTAACGAGAACACATAACTGTTCAACGCCGCCGTGCGGCCTTGAAAGGTCGAATGCCCATGCCGGGTTCTGCCCGTATTCGAAGGGCAGCGGACATTGCTCAAGTCAGTTTCGTAAATTTCATCCACGTTCCAGGGACTGGTCGCATCTTCCGGGATCAAGCGGATCGAAGCATCCGCCAGCGGCTGGCCGTCTTGAAAGATGATCAGACTGACGGGAAAGAGTTCAGGCATCCCTTCAGGAGTGGGTTC
>SLMF01000539.1 GCA_007133715.1 Planctomycetaceae bacterium | reverse complement strand
CGAATGCTCACTGGAGTCCGTACAGCACGCGGCGGTGGATGCCCTTGCCGGAGCATGCCATCGAACGGATTTTCGGTACGTCGTTGGGGACCGCTTTGTTTCGCATGGTTCAGTCCGTGGTCTTCCGGTACCATGCGCTTCCCCTGAACCGGCTACGTCGCCAGCACGGCCTGCAGCCGCTGGCGGATTTGCGTGCGGCCTACACGCACGCGGACTACACGTTGTATGCAGATATTCCCAGCATTGCTCCGACACAAGACTTGCCTGAGAACCATCGGTATTTGGGGCCCGTTCTCTGGTCCCCCGCGGCGGAGCTGCCCGAGTGGTGGAATGACTTGGAGCCAGGCCAACCGGTAGTGTATTGCAGCTTAGGCACTTCCGGTAACACGAACGCCGTGCCGGCATTGTTGCGTGCGGTCGAGACGTTGCCGATCACGATGGTTTTAGCGACTGCCGGTCGTTTGAACTGCGACAATTTACCGGCCAATGTCCGAACGACCGACTACCTTCCCGGAGACTTAGCCGCGCGACGCGCGGCGGGAGTGGTTGGCAACGGGGGAAGCGCCGGGGTTTACCAGGCGCTAAGCCAGGGAACGCCGGTGTTGGGGATCCCGTCGAACATGGACCAGCATTTGACGATGGAGGGCGTCGAGCGTTGTGGCGCTGGAATTCTCGTGCGTCAACGTCACGCAGATGCGGAGTCGCTTAGCAAAGCCGTCGAGCGGCTGGTCGGGGATCCGTCGCTGGCCAAGGCGGCGAATTTGCTGGCGGAAGAGATTCGCGAAATGGACGCCTGCCAGCGTTTTCGCGAATTTATGCACGCGGTGACTTCGGCCTGAGGTGCTTGGCCAGCTGCTCGCCCGGGTGCAATCCGGCTTTTGGCGGCAGGAACGAGCCCGTTCAAGATTGGATTATTGTAAGGCAAGCCGCCGCGGTGTGGCCGGTCTCAGCGGTGTGGCCGGTCTCTGACCGAGCCACTCGGCCGACCGAGGGTCTCCCATATCGCGGGAGACCTTCGGTCGGCGGGGTCGGAGACCCTCGCCGAACGCGAGGAGACTCACGGTGGGCGGGCCGAGCCATGCCCCCAAGCAATGAGGCCGCCCGATTGGCGGCCTCATTTGTTGGTTTCACACGGTAAGCCGGAGCGGAATCGCAGCTGTTAATCCGCTTGCTTCGCCTTTCGCGACTTGCGTTGCTTCCGCGCATAGGCAGCCACGCCGATCAGGCCTAAGCCCCAGATCACGAACGTACCGGGTTCGGGGATCACGGACCCGAACAACACGGGATGCATTTGGATACTCTGTTGGTTCGCGAAGAAATCGCCACCTTGAGTCCCGTCAAAGGGAATCATATTGGTACCGGAGCGGATCGGGTTCCACCCTCCCGGACCATCGAGAGGGTCGAAGAACGAGGTAGCGAAGTCCACTCCCACACCCCAATTGGAAATCGCCTGGAGCACATTTTCCTGAGAAGTGGTCAGCGTCTCTGGTGCCGTGCCGCCGGGGGTGAACCGTGTGGTAGTGAATTGGCTATTGGTCAGCATGATGCCTTCGGTGACGGGGCCAATGAACCGCTCGTGTCCTGTGGTTACATCGACGAAACCATCCTGTCCGGCGGTGGTCACCGTATACCCGGGATCGATTTCTTCTTCCAACAGGAACACCCCCTGCTGCGCCGTGGCTGCGGTACTGACATTCGCCCCGGCACGGTTGACTTGGTTCGCCGCGATTCCTGCGAGGGGTTCACCTTGTCCCGGAATGACGGGAAGAGGATCGGTCAGCACCCATTGGATCAGGGGACTTAAATAATCTCCCTGCACGGGGAGCCACGTATCCGGGTTAAAGTGGGAGAAGCCCATCGACGCTTCGAAAATGCCTAAGCGTCCCTGGTCGAACAGAGCCGTGAATGCCTGGGTGACCGGATCGAATGTCTCGACATAACCGCTGATTCCGAACACGACAACCAATCGGTTTGCCTCATTTCCCGGCCCGACCAGATTTGCTACAGACGTTCCATCCACCAAGACCATTTTTTCCATCTGGAGCGCGCCTACCGTGCGTACCCTGACGCGACCGAAGGCATCGACTCCATAAGTATTTGCAAAGCTGCCACCTTGCTGGCTCCCGATTTGAGTCATCGGAAACACGGGGGCGGGTACCGCGGGGTCCAGCCCTGGAAGGGCATTGACGTCAATCCGTCCCTGTTCCAGAGCTGCGACGATCGACGCCTCTGCCGAGGTGGTCAATCCCCACACCAGCAACAGCAAACTCACAATTTTTATGATGAACATCAGCATTGCCTCCTAATCATTCTTTTTCAACTTTTTCTCGCTCAGATCGCTTTCCCCCCTGAAGAATCAGGGTTCATTTCCTTATTTCGGTGGTCGAAATATCCGACTGACCGAAAAACCGGGGATCCAAGCGGTAAAGTCGCTTCGCAGGGCGGTACGGTCGGAGTCGCCCAGGCCGACCCAGCTGGCCAGCCCCAGACAGGGCAAGGAGCCCGTCGAACCGCTACCGAGCCCCGAGTCTGAGAAAGTACCGAAATCGGCTCCCTCCGACCACTGGGAGTGCCGTGAATAGGCTCGCCGGAGGGGACACGAATTTCCAAACGGATGATTATCGGGTCGCCCAGCCCCCAGGTCGTCTGCGCCGCCCGCCCGCTCGAAGCTGCCTTGCGCTGCAAACGTGGCCTCGACCAGGAGCACCGCCGACGCGGGGCGCGCACTGACCACCACCAACAAAATCGCCCCCACGATTCTTTTGCTCACGGTCATCGCTGTTTGTTACACCGCGTTCAGGGAAAAATTCACATTGCTTTCTACGGACTTATACTCCACCAAGTATCGGATCATGACACTCGGCATTGGAAAAAAAAACGGCGGCGTTGTCAAGCAGGCTCGCTCGGTTTGCCAAACGACCAAACATTCACTCGCAATCCGGACAGCTGTCTCCGTACATCCCTGCTCAAGGTGGTTATGCTTGTAGTCCCAAGGGGGAATTTCGAGCGCCCTGACCACCGACTACCGCGAAAATAAGGGTCGGCGAGCTGCGAGCAAACTGCCGCGACGACGGAGCCAAAGGTCGAATCGGTCGTCCGCCAGGTCGCTCTCCATCGCCTCCACGACATACTTCTGCTTAGCCAAACCGTCCTCACCAATCATGGCTTGGCTGCGAGCCAGGGGGGCAACCCAACGCGTCAACCGCCACTGACTCAAACTCATCGGGACCAAGCTGGACCCGGCAACTCCGGATTCCGGCGCCGTGATTCCTGCGCTGCCGGACTCGGCGGCAGCCAACAGGTTGTCCACCGCTGCCTCCCCCGAGGGTTCCCCATTTCCCCCAGTAAGGCCTGGCAGCGCCAAGGCCTCGACAAAATAGGCGCCACCAAAATCAGGACTCGTTTCAAAAAACTCGTCGATCAAGTACGCCGAAAAAGGGTCAAACGACCGAATGGCTCGCGTGCTGCCATCGGACCCCTGAGCGACCGTGAGCCGGTCCGCCCGACCGTCTTGCTTGGTATCCACCGCGGCGACACGAACGGGCGCATTGTAGCTGTTCGTCTCCGTGTCCGTGTATGCCACGAAAGTGGGAGTCAAGACCGTTTGATAGCGACCGTTGAGCACTTGGACTCGCGAGCCGCCGCGATTGCCAGCACCGACGATTAGATCGGGGATCGGATCCGAGTCCACTCGGGCGGCCGTAATGGAAACGCCGCCCAGGAACAGGGAATAGAAACTGGAATCGTCGGAGAACGGATGAAAGGTCCGCACAATTTGGGGCGAACTGCCGCTGGTGTCAAAGACATGCACGGTAGACCGCATTCCGGCTTCGTTCCCGACAAGAATCTCACTCCTGCCGTCCGGGGTGCCGTCGGCGACAACGGTGCCATCGAGGAAGGTCCCCATATCGGCCACCTCGACCGTCACCCCTCCCAGGAAGTCCGGAAAGGCCTCGAAGGCGTCCTGAAAGGGGCTGAAGGAGAGCCCGCCCATGTTTTCGAAAACACGGACCTTCGAACCGTGCAAGCTCATCCCGACCACGATATCGGGGCGACCGTTTCCCGTGACATCGCCGACGGCCACATCGATGCCGCTGGTGAAATCGGGGTCGAACGCGAGAAACTCGGCCAACAATTGCCCCTGTTGGTTAAACACCCGCACCAAAGGTCGATGCCCCCGGCCGGGGCTGGTGACGATCTCGTCGATGCCATCGCCGGTCAAGTCGCCGGTGGCTACCCGCACGCCGCCACGATACGCGGCATTGTAAGCGAGGAAACGATGCACCAAGTCGCCCGTTTCTCGCTCGACCACATGAATGTAGGGGGTGCTTTGGTTACCTTTGTCGGGGCTGATGATGATCCGGTCCGGCAGGCGGGTTCCCTGAAGAACCGGATGTAGCATGACATCGTCTTGATTCTCGAACAAGTCGCCGCCAGCAAAGCCGTCAAATTGGTTGATTTTTCCGCCCGCTCCTGCCACATAGAATCCCTGGAGGGCATCACTCGGATCGTTGATGGACGTCGCAAAGTAATACTTGGTGCCGTCTCTTTCCCCTACGGGAGCATCGTTTTCTTCCTCCACGTCCTCGAACGCAAACTTCGCCAGGGCTTCCAGGGCTTCGTGTTGGTCCGGGTTGATTTCCGCGAACGCGCCCGAGGTGACCCCGGAGAGAAAACGGAGGGTGACCGTCTGGGAAAACGAAAGAAAGATGCCTTCTTCAATCGGCTGGTTGGGGTCGAAACGCTCGTACCCGGTGAGCACATCCAGAAACCCGGTTTGCCCGGGCGTCGTGACGGGATACAGCGGATCCTCCAACTCGGTCAGCAAGAAGTCACCCTG